>JBJEXU010000169.1:0-7438 GCA_051886095.1 Christensenellales bacterium
AAAAGTAAAGTTAATACTTTTGATATTCATCCAGAAATAGATATGAATGATAGAAATCAATATAAAATTATTGATGATAATTTAGGAGTTGATACACCTAAAAATAGATTTAATAATAATATTGAAGCAATAAAAGTATTAAAGAAGTGTGAAGAAGAAAATAGGTTTGCTACAAAAGAAGAACAAGAAATATTGTCGAAATATGTCGGCTGGGGTGGATTATCAATGGCGTTTGAAGAAGATAATTCATCTTGGAGTAATGAACATTATATTCTTAAAAACCTTCTTGATGAAACAGAATATAATCAAGCACAAGAATCAACATTAACAGCATTTTATACTCCACCAGTTGTTATAAATTCAATGTATAAAGCATTAGAAAATATGGGATTAAAAACTGGAAATATATTAGAGCCAAGTTGTGGTATAGGAAACTTTATTGGAATGCGTCCAGAAACATTAAATGATTGTAAAATATTCGGTATAGAACTAGATAGTATAAGTGGAAGAATTGCAAGACAACTATATCAAAAGTCTAGTATTGCAGTTCAGGGATATGAAAATACTGATTTACCCAATAGTTTCTTTGATGTTGCAATTGGTAATGTTCCATTTGGAGATTTTAAGGTATTAGATAAAAAATATGATAAGCATAATTTTTTAATACACGATTACTTTTTTGCAAAAACATTAGATAAGGTTAGACCAGGTGGTATTGTTGCATTTATAACAAGCAAAGGAACTCTTGATAAAGAAAACTCTAATGTTAGAAGATATTTAGCACAAAGAGCAGATTTGTTAGGAGCAATAAGATTACCTAATAATACTTTTAAAGAAGCAGCAGGAACAGAAGTAACATCAGATATAATTTTCTTACAAAAAAGAGATTCAATAACTGATATTGAACCAGATTGGGTATATCTTGATACAGATGAAAATGGAATCAAGATGAATAAGTATTTTGTAGATAACCCAGATATGATTATGGGTAATATGCAAATGATTAGTAGTAGATTTGGTATGGATAGTGCCTGTATTGCAGATGATACAATTTCTTTAAAAGAAAGATTAAATGAAGCAATTACAAATATACACGCTGAAGTAAAAGAATATGAAATAGATGATATGGAAGAAGAAGACATATCTATTCCAGCAGAATATGGTGTTAGAAACTTTTCATATACTTTAAAAGATGGACAAATATATTTTAGAGAAAATAGCAGAATGTATCCTCAAGAATTAGCACAAACTACTCAAAGTAGAATAAAAGGTTTAATAGAAATAAGAGATTGCGTTAGAACTTTAATAGAGTATCAAACAGAGGATTTCCCAGAAGAAGATATAAAATATCAACAGGGAAGATTAAATCGCTTATATGATGAATTTACAAAGAAATATGGACTAATTAATAGCAGAGGAAACAACTCTGCTTTTTCTAATGATTCAAGTTATTATCTTTTATGCTCATTAGAGATATTAGATGAAAATGGTAATCTTGCTAGAAAAGCAGATATGTTTACTAAAAGAACAATTAGACCAAAAGAAAAAATAACAGAAGTTGATAGTGCAATAGACGCGTTACTTGTTTCTATATCAGAGAAAGCAAGAGTTGATATTCCTTTTATGAAAGAACTTTGTAAAATGGATGAAGACAAAATGTTATCTGATTTAGAGGGAGAAATATTTAAGATACCTGGAGAAGAAAAATATGTTACTGCAGATGAATATTTGAGTGGTAATGTTAGAGAAAAGTTAAAAGTTGCAGAACAATATGCTAATAATGATGAAAAATACAACATTAATGTTAAATATTTAAAAGAAGTTCAACCACTTGATTTATCAGCAAGTGAAATAAGTGTAAGATTAGGATCAACTTGGATACCAGAAGATGATATAAAAGAATTTATTAACTACTTATTACAACCATCTTGGAATGTATTAAGAAATATAAGAGTTCATTATATGCCTAGCACTTCTGAATGGAATATTGAGGGAAAAAACTATGATAAATACAATGTTAAATCTTATAATACTTATGGTACAAACAGAGCCAGTGCATATAAGATTATTGAAGATACACTTAATTTAAAAGATACTAGAATATTTGATTATAAAGAAGATGAAAATGGTAAAAGAATTGCAGAACTTAATAAAAAAGAAACTGCAATTGCACAGGCAAAACAAGAACAAATCAAGAATGCTTTTACTGATTGGATATGGAAAGACCCAGAAAGGCGTGAAAGATTAGTTAAAAGTTATAATGAACAATTTAATTCTATTAGACCTCGTGAGTATGATGGTTCTCATATTACCTTTGATGGAATGAATCCAGAAATTAGTTTAAGAAAACATCAAGTAAATGCTATTGCTAGAATACTTTATGGTGGGAACACATTACTTGCTCACGAAGTTGGTGCAGGTAAAACTTTTGAAATGGTAGCTGCTGCAATGGAATCAAAAAGATTAGGATTATGTAATAAAAATCTATTTGTAGTTCCTAATCATATAGTAGAACAATTTGGTCAAGAGTTCTTACAACTTTATCCTAGTGCAAACATTTTAGTAACTACTAAAAAGGATTTTGAAACTGCAAATCGTAAAAAGTTTTGTTCAAGAATAGCAACAGGAGATTATGATGCAGTAATAATATCTCATTCTCAATTTGAAAAAATACCAATGTCAGTAGAAAGACAAATGGAAATGATAAGACGAGAAATAGAAGATATTACACTGGGTATAGAAGATTTAAAAAGAAATAATGGAGAAAGATTTTCTATCAAGCAAATGATGAAAACCAAGAAAGCATTAGAAACAAAAATGGCAAAATTAAATGATACTTCAAGAAAAGATGATGTTGTCACATTTGAGGAATTAGGTGTTGATAGAATATTTGTTGATGAAGCACATTATTATAAAAACTTATATCTTTATACCAAAATGAGAAATGTAGGAGGAATAGCACAAACAGAAGCACAAAAGTCATCAGACCTTTATATGAAGTGTAGATATTTAGACGAAATAACTGGTGGAAAAGGTGTTATTTTCGCAACTGGTACACCAATTTCAAATTCAATGGTAGAACTTTATACTATGCAAAGATATTTGCAATATAATGAACTGGCTAAAAGAAATTTACAACAATTTGATGCTTGGGCAAGCACCTTTGGAGAAACAGTAACTGCAATAGAATTATCACCAGAGGGAACAGGATATAGAGCAAAGACAAGATTTGCAAAGTTCTATAATTTACCGGAGCTAATGGCTATGTTTAAAGAAGTTGCAGACATTCAAACGGCAGATATGCTTAATCTTCCAGTACCAAAAGCAAACTATCATAATGTGGTAATAGAACCTAGTGATATACAAAAAGATTTAGTAAAAGAGTTATCAGATAGAGCAGAAAGAGTTAGAAATAAACTTATAGATTCAAGTATAGACAATATGCTTAAAATCACAAATGATGGTAGAAAATTAGCACTAGATCAAAGATTATCTAATGATATGTTAGAAGATTTTGAAAAGAGTAAAGTTGCTACTTGTGCGAATAATATTTATGAAATCTGGAATAAAACAAGTGATAAAAAATCTGCTCAATTAGTCTTTTGTGATTTATCTACACCACATAATGATGGAAAGTTTAATGTATATGATGATTTAAAAAGTAAATTAATTGAAAGAGGTATTCCAGAGGAAGAAATTTCTTTTATACACGAAGCAAATACTGATGTAAGAAAGCAAGAATTATTTAATAAAGTTCGTAAAGGACAAGTAAGGGTTTTAATGGGAAGTACACAAAAAATGGGTGCAGGTACTAATTGCCAAGATAGGTTAATTGCATTACACGATTTAGATTGCCCGTGGCGACCTAGTGATTTAACACAGCGTTCTGGAAGAATAATAAGACAAGGAAATATGAATCCAGAAGTAGATATATATAGATATGTAACAGAGGGAACTTTTGATGCATATTTATATCAGTTAGTAGAAAATAAACAAAGATTTATAGCACAGATAATGACTTCTAAAACACCAGTAAGATTTGCAGAAGATATTGATGAAACTGCTTTATCTTATGCAGAAATTAAAGCATTAGCAGCAGGTAATCCTTTAATAATTGAAAAGACAGAACTTGATACACAAGTTGCAAAATTAAAGTTATTAAAGCAAACTCATTTAAGCAATATATATGCAATGGAAGATAAAGTAATAAAATTTTATCCTAATGAAATAAAAAGATTAGAAATAAGAATACAAAATATAGAAGAAGATATTGCTCATTTAAAAAATAATTCTAAAAATACAGATGACTTTCAGGGAATGATTATTAAAGGAGAAAACATTATAGAAAAGAAAGATGCCGGTCAAAAAATAATTGATATTTGTAAATCTATGACTAATAAGGAACCTATTGAAATTGGAGAATATAAGGGATTTAAAATGATATTAGGTTTTGACACTTTTGATAGAACTTTTCATTTAGATATGAAAAATAAATTATCTTATAATGTTGAACTTGGAAGTGATCCATTTGGAAATATTACTCGTATTGATAATGTTTTAAATAATATTGAAAACAAACTAGAAACTACAAAAAATAATTTAGAAGACACAAAAAAACAATTTGAAAATGCTAAATTAGAAACTCAAAGACCATTTCCACAAGAGGAAGAATTAAAGCAAAAATCTAAACGACTAGATGAGTTAAATATTCAATTAAATCTTAATGAAAAAGACAAAGAAATAATAGATGATGGACTAGATAATCCAGACAATAATGATAAAAATAGTAGAGATTATCAAAGATAAAAATAAGCGATTTGAGTAATTAACTTGAATCGCTTTAATTATTATAAGGAGGAAATTATGGATTATGAAATGAAATTAAAACAAGAGTTATATGATAAGTTAGAAAAAGAATATAACGATTTTATAGAAGATTTAAAAACTAAAACACCAGATGAAATAATCAATAAATCTTATGAAAAAGTTATGAAAGAAGAATTAAAAGAAATGTTTTATCCAGAGCTTAATAATTATGAGTTATCAGAATTAAAAGCATTAAATAAAACAAAAGCACCTCTTGAAGAATTATATCAAGGATGGATGGATTATGATGGTGGAGTTCACGAACCTTTACAATATAGCATAGAAGATACTCTTGAATTTTTGAAAAAAGAACAACAAAAGAATAGAAATAAATCTATGGAAGGTAGGTAATGGTTATGGCATATTACACGCCAGAAGAAATAAAAAAAGCAAAAGAAATGGATTTATATACTTATTTAGATAATTATGAACCAGATGAATTAGTTCATTTTAGTAAAGATACTTATATGACTAAAACACACGATAGTTTAAAAATAAGTAATGGAATGTGGTACTGGTTTTCACAAGGTGTTGGTGGAAAAAGTGCATTAGAATATCTAATCAAGGTGAGAGATTATTCTTTTATTCAGGCAGTAGAAACTATACTAGGATATTCGAAACAGAAAGCACCAATTAGATATCAGCAAAATGAAAAAGTAAAAAATATTAATGTAATACTACCAAAAAAAGCACCTAATAATGATAAAGTTATTAAGTATTTAACAGGTAGAGGAATTGATATTGATATTATTAAAGAATGTATTGATAATAGATTAATATATCAGCAATATCCTAATAATAATGTTGTATTTGTAGGATATGATAAGAACGATTTTCCAAGATATGCGAGTATAAGAGCAACTAATTATAGTAGATTTATGCAAGATGCTTATGGAAGTCATAAAGCATTTTCATTTAAATTAGATTCATTAGAAAATAACAATGAAGTTCATTTATTTGAAAGTGCAATTGATTTATTATCTTATGCAACTTTACTAAAAATGAATAATAAAGAATGGTATAACACTAATCTTTTATCTTTGTCTGGAGTATATCAACCTGCAAAAAAGATAGATGAAAGTAAGATACCATTAGCATTAAATTATTATCTAAATCAACATCAAAATATAAAGAAAATATATTTGCATTTAGATAATGATAGTGCAGGAAGATTAGCAACAACGGCATTAAAAACTATTCTTCCAAAGCAGTATGAAGTCATTGATGATCCGGCGAAAGTAGGTAAGGATTTCAATGACTTTTTATGTTATGAAAAAGGAATAAATTATAAAAAAAATTATGAAAGAGTGAGGTAAAAATATGAAATATAATTATTTAGAATTAGCAGAAGTGCTAAAAGAAAAAAGAGAAGAAAAAGGATATTCAACAAGAGAATTAGGAGAAATAGTTGGTGTCAGTCATACAGAAATATCAAGAATTGAAAATGGTATGCGACCACATTTTTCTTTTGTGATTCTTGCAAAATTATGTAAGGAATTAGATATTGATATGATGAATTTGTTAGATGATGTTGGTGTCTGGGAAGTAGATTCTGACCAATTATTCTATGTAATGTTTAAACAAGAAGAAGAAAAAATTTTTAAAATTCACGCTAGAAGTGAGGGCGAAGCAATAAGGATTGCATTTGATTTTGTATGTGAAAATGAACTGATTGATTTCAGTAAATCGAAGAAAGATTTATTGATAGGAGCAGTAAAAAATCCAGAAGATTTTAATAAAAAGATAATAGAAAATTATGAAAGAACTGGTCAGTTAATTGATGAAGATGATGTTGAAATTGACTTAGAAATAACAGATGATGATGAAGAAAATGATGATGTAGATGGAATAATTTGTCCAGAAGATTGTATTTATTATTGTCCTAATTGTGGTAATTGCACCGCAAGAGAATAATGGATTTAAGTCTAGCCAGCACTGAATTTGTATAGCCACAAATTCCAATGTGGGGCTATACCCCAATCCCCAATAAAAAGAAAGAGAGGTTTTAGTTAGAATGAATGAATTATTATTTTTTGCATTAGGAATGATAATCGGTGGATTATCAATCGCAAACTATATGCAATATCAAAAAATAAAAGAGTTAAAAAAATCTATAAATAATTAGGAGGTACAAAGTGAGATTAAGAGAAAAACAAATTGTGTTTCGTACCACTTATGAAGAGTATAAAGAAATAAAAATTAGAGCAGAAAAAGTTGGATTAAATTTATCGGATTATATCAGAAATCGAGCAGTAGGATTTGAGCCAAGAGAAAAGCCGCCAAAAGAATTTTATGAAGCAATAAAACAAATAAGAATGATAAGAAATAATATAAATCAAATTACTAGACTTGCTAATGAAACAGGTATATTAGATGAACTTACTTGTAAGCAACAATTTGATAAATTAAATGAGTTGATTATTGAAATTAAAAAGGAGTTTTTACTGCCAAAAAAAGAACAAGAAATTTTATAAGTAAGATAGTAAATAATTTGTAAATATGTTATAATTTTATTTGTTAGGAGAGGATAAAATTATGATTTCTAGTTTAGAAATTTCTATACTAAAAGAAT
>JBJEXU010000170.1:0-1981 GCA_051886095.1 Christensenellales bacterium
CATATTTAATCTCCTTATAATACTTCAGGTGCAAGTGAAATAATTTTCATAAATCCCTTGTCTCTTAATTCTCTTGCGATTGGTCCAAAGATACGAGTACCTTTAGGCATTTTTTGATTATCAATAATAACAGCGGCATTGTCATCGAATTTAACATAAGAACCATCTGGTCTGGAAACACCCTTAGAAGTTCTAACGATAACTGCTTTAACGACATCACCTTTCTTAACTGCACCGCCTGGAGTTGCAGATTTAACTGAAGCAACTATAATGTCGCCGATGTTACCGCTTCTACGAAATGAGCCACCCAAAATTCTAATACACATAATTCTCTTAGCACCACTATTGTCGGCTACTTTTAATATTGTTTGAGGTTGTACCATAATTTTTCTCCTTATTTAGCCCTTTCTATAATTCTCACTAATCTAAAGTATTTATCTTTACTTAGTGGACGAGTTTCCATAATTTCTACAGTGTCACCAATGTTACATTCATTTTTCTCATCGTGTGCTTTAAATTTCTTTGTAGTTTTATATACTTTGCCGTATAGTGGATGTCTTTTATCTGATTCTACAGCAACAGTAATTGTTTTGTCCATTTTATTACTAACAACGACGCCAACTCTTGTACGTCTGTCATTTCTTTCAACTGTCATACTCTTTTATCCTCCTATACGTAATTAGGCATTAGCCTTTTTATTTAATTCTCTTTCAGTCAAGATTGTCTTAATTCTAGCAATATCTTTCTTTACGAAATTTAATTGCATAGGATTAGCAAGTTGTCCAGTAGCATTTGAGAAACGAAGATTGAATAGTTCTTGCTTCAATGACTTTAACTTACTTTCAAGTTCTTCGTTAGTCATATCTTTAAAATTCTTTGCTTTCATTATTCGTTACCACCTTCATCTGATTCTTTTTCTTTTATAACGAATTTAGTTTTGCAAGGTAGTTTATGTCCAGCAAGACGCATTGCTTCTCTGGCTTGTTCCTCAGTAACACCGTCAAGTTCAAATAGAACTCTACCTGGTTTAACAACAGCAACCCAAAATTCTGGAGCACCTTTACCTTTACCCATACGAGTACCGATAGGTTTCTTAGAAACTGGTTTCTGAGGGAATACATTTATCCAAACTCTACCACCACGCTTAGTGAAACGGTTAATTGCAACTCTGGCAGCCTCAATTTGGTTAGCAGTAAGCCAACAAGGCTCAGTAGCAACAAGACCATAAGAACCATAAGCAATTACATTACCACGAGTGGCTTTACCTTTCATTCTTCCTCTAAATTGTTTTCTTCTTGTAACTCTTCTAGGCATCATTAACATAGTGCTTCACCTCCAACATTGTTGACTTCAGCATTGATTGCCTTTTTGTTTAAAATTTCACCTTTGCAAATCCAAACTTTAACACCGATTACACCGAAAGTAGTATGTGCTTCGTAAGTAGCGTAATCAATATCTGCTCTAATTGTGTGAAGTGGAAGTCTACCTTCGTGATAATGCTCAGATCTAGCGATTTCAGCACCATCTAGTCTACCACTAACCATAATTTTACAGCCAACTGCGCCAGCCTTCATAACTCTTTGCATAGCCTGTTTCATTGCTCTTCTGAAACTAACTCTCTTTTCAAGTTGAAGTGCAATAGACTCAGCAACTAGTTCAGCATCTAAGTCTGGTTTCTTAACTTCTTTAATGTTAATGCTAATGTTTTTGTTTTTGCTAATTTTAGCAATATCATTTTTTAATTCTTCAACACCTGCACCCTTCATACCAATAACGATTCCAGGTTTAGATGTATAAATATCTACGGTTAGACGATTAACGGTTCTCTCAATAACTACTTTAGAAATACCGTTACCAGCGTGTTTTTTATTAATGAATTTTCTAATCTTGTTATCTTCAACTAGATAATCAGAGAATTCTTTTTTACTAGCAATCCAAGAAGAACTCCATTCTTTATTAACACCAACTCTCAAACCGTGTG
>JBJEXU010000171.1:0-7366 GCA_051886095.1 Christensenellales bacterium
AAGATTGTTAAAAATTTAACAAAATACTTTAATATAATAAGTGATTAAATATTATCACATATAAGTAGCAAGATTGTTAAAAATTTAACAAACTATAGTAATAATAATTTATCACATATAAGTAACAAGATTGTTAAAAATTTAACAAAATACTTTAATATAATAAGTGATTAAATATTATTACATATATTTGTGATATAAAATATTCACAAATAATTATATAAAAAAATTGGGCGGTGTATGCACCGCCCTTTATATTATGCAATGTGTTTTACTATTTCCGCATTTGAAGTACCATTGTTTTTTCCGTCTTTAAAACTAATCAATGAAGCTTTTACTTGGACTTTTTTTCCGTTGTATGTGCCATCAATTTTTTCTTGTGATTTTAAAACTTCATCAGCACTATAATTAAATAATAACATTTCTACAGCGTGACCACGGTTGATCTTTTCGTTTTCAGCGTTTAACTTTTCAATATCGTCTGTTTTTAATGTTGTTACAACCGGCATTTTTTTCAAAATTTCCTTTACTTCTTTTGTTGCCTTAAATTTGATTGATTTGCCGGAGAGTGAAAAGTATTTTGAAATTTCAACAACCTTTTCAAAATTTACTTCAACCACTGAAATAACATCATTTCTAAATTGAACGGCAAAAAGGTAATTTTCAACACCTCCTTTTTTTTCCTTTTCAATTTCATTGATAACATTTTCTTTAATAATTTCAATTGTTTTTGTATCATTTTTCATATAACACACAACCTTTTCATTTATTTTTATTTTGGTTTACCTTATGTTTATATATTATCATATATATTATTAAAAGTCAATACTTTTTTTAAAAAAATTATCTTTTTTTTTAAATTTGTATAATGTGTATAGTATACGATTATATTCTAAAATAATTTTATGGATATTGCACAAACTTAATATTTTTAGAAAAAAAATTTAAAAAAGTATTGACTTTTAATAATATATCTGATAATATATAAACATAAGGTAAACCAATTAATTATAACAAAAAAAATAAAAAATTAAAAAAGACTTGACAAATTAAAAAAAATATGTTATAATTAATACATAAGGTAAAACAAAATAAAAATGAAAGAGGTTAATTTTATGTTAGAATTTTATAATATTCAGTATACTACTTTTTTGAATGGTGTAAAAATTGGAAAGTATTCAGCAACAAGATTGTGTGACGAAAAGGAAGAAAATACTATTGATAATAGTATTAATCTTAACTGGGTTAATATGGAAGATTATTACAAGGAAATGGCAATTGTACTTCCTTTTTCAGTGTATAAATTTAAAAAAGGTATGGTATTAGATTTTTATACAAAATTTTGTACTGTCAAAGAATGGAAAAATAAAATCTTAGATTTAAAAGTAGAGATAACACACAATAAAATAAATTATAGTATTCAACAGGTTTTAGAATGGCATAATATGGAACAGGCAATTCAATATTTAAATGAGAGAGGTTTAAATGTGGTGCAGTAATATTACTGCACTATTATATACAATATATTTTTATTTAAAAAATTTAAAAAAAGTATTGACAAATTAAAAGAAATATGGTATAATAATTATAGTAAAAGAAAGGTGGTCAATATTATGACAGAAAATAAAATATACATATGGCGATACAAGAATTTATGCAGAAGATGGAAATTATTTAGATTAATATGTATTTGGTGGTAATTATTACCACCATTTATAATATATTATCACGATGTAAATACTTTAATGCTTTAAAGCGATGAAGTGCCACCGCCCGCTTTATGTGATTAAAAAATATCGCTATGTGATTGGCGGGCGGTCCGCCCATGCGAGTAATTTTTATCACAAATCGAACTGTGGGCGGCGCCGTGATTGGAAATTATCACTAATTGATATTAAGTGTCCTGCTCATTGTGATTAGAAATTATTACTACTAGCAACCTGCTCATTGTGATTGGAAATTATTACCAGCTACGTGTTAGCTGACAGGCGGTGCTGTGATTATAAAATATCACAAAAGAATAAGGAAAAATGTGCCAATGTACCTGCTCAGAATTGTAAAAATATGGAGCTGACAAGCAGCGGATTGTTAAAATTTTAACAAAGAAACGGGCGGCAGATTGTTAAATTTTTAACAAAGAAGTGATAATATCTTATCACAAAGGTATTCGTCATTTTAACTAAAAAAAGTCTAATTTGTAGTATAATATTTGGCTTGACATTTCCGTCATTTTATGATATAATATATTTGTAAGGTTGAGGGGAACAAAAACCTTATAGCAGAAAAAATAATTTTAATCGCCCAACAGGGCAGAAAGAGGTAAATTATGGCTAACTACAAAGTTACAAAGGAAATGACAGCAACAAAAATCAAAAACGCTGTAAAAATCGACCTTTTCAATGAGTTTGAAATCTTCCTTAAAGAAAAATTTGGTGAGGAAAATGTTGGAATGGTACGTTATGGCTCTACACCTAAAAATGAACTTGCTTTTATTGTCGGTGCAGTAAATGATGAAGGCTTTGAGTATGATGTTGTAGCAACAATCAATCCTACTGTAAAAGATTGGAAAGAAAAGAGAACAAAGTCACGCACAACAGACGCCTTTGACTTTGAACAGTATAAAGAAGATTATGAGGACTATTTAACCGAAAAGGCAACCAAACAGGCAGAAGCAAAAGCAAAAAAGGGAACAAATAAATCCAAAGCAGAAAAAGAAAAAGAACTTGCAGAAAAAAAGGCAGAACTTGAAAAGATACAGAAATTGGTCAAGGAAAGACAGGAAAAAGAACTTGCTGAAAAAATAGCCAAGGCAAAAACAGCAGAGATTACAACAGAAATCACAGATGAAACTACAGAAGAAGTTACAACAGAAATCACAGATGAAATTGATGGCGATATTGAGGGAGAAATCACAAACGAATAATAATTGAATAAAATATCATAAGTGATTAATCTAAGCCACCCCTATTTTGTGGGTGGCGATTTTTCATTTGTGATTGTGATTATAAAATATCACTTTGCGATGTGATTAAAAAATATCACTTTTGAGATGTGATTAAAAAATATCACTATGTGATTGGCACCGCCCGCTCATCAAAATTACAAAATATCACAAATCAAATGCTTTAGCACTTTAAAGCGCTAAAGTGGCACCACCCGTTTATATAATTATAAAATATCACAAATCGAACGGCGGGCCGCCCGGCGGTGTGATTGAAAATTATCACAAATTAAATAACAACGACCACCCGCTCATTAAAATTACAAAATATCACAAATCGAATATTAACGGGCGGCGCAGATTGTTAAAAATTTAACAAAATAAATTCTTATTACTATGTGATGTGATTATTATTTAACACTAAAAAATTTTAAAAAAATTAAAAAAAGTATTGACAAATAAACTATTATATGATATAATATAAGAGTGGAAAACACAAGAAAAAATGAAAGGTTGCTGATTTTATGAGCAAAAAGATTTATTTTGATTTGGACGGAACTGTTTATAATCTTTATGGGATTGAAAATTGGTTGCAGTATCTTGACGAAGAAAACAGCGAAGTATTTTTAATGGGCGATTTTATGGTTGATTATAAGAAATTTATGGATTGTATAGCGTCCCTTACAAAAAAAGGTTATTCATTCGGTGTTATAACTTGGTTGCCAATGAGAGCAAGTGTCGAGTTTGAGGAAGATTGTAGACAGCAGAAAATAAAATGGGTTAAACAGTTTTTACCATTTGTAACAGAAATTACTTGCCAATCTTATGGAATACCAAAACAAAACGCAATACAGAAAAAATCAGAAAAAATGTTTTTAATTGATGATAACAAAGAAGTTTGTAATATCTGGGAACAAGAAAAAAATTGTATTGCAGTTAATTTAACAAAAGATTTTAATGTTATCGACGCACTTAATCAAATACTTATTAATGATTAAAAGTAAAAAGGTGGTATTAAAAAAAATAATACCACCTTAACAAAAAATTAAAAAAAAGTATTGACAAATAAACTATTATGTGGTATAATATAAGAGAACTAAAAAACAGGAAGGTTGCTGATAATATGAAAAAAATTATTTCAAATGTGTTTTTAATCGGTTGTATTTTTATTTCAATTTTATTCTTATTCAGTTTTATTGACGTAAATTTACATAATAATCCTAATTCTAACGATTATAAACAGTATGCAGATTGGAACATTTTCATATATTTTATGGAATAGAGGTGTTAAGATGAAAAAAAGAGTAACCGAAAGAGAGTTTATGTGTCCACAATGTAACACAAAATATATTGCATATAAATCATCAAATAAATTGACAGCAAAAGGACATATAAAAGATATGTATTGCTTTAAATGTAAAGATATGCAAGGATTTATCCAGTTGTCAAAATATGGCACAATAGAAAAGTAAAATATTACTAATAGGCGTCCATTTATGGACGCTTTTCCATATTATTTATACTTTAACGCTTTAAAGTGGTGAAGTGACACCGCCCGCTTTAGCGAAGTAAAGCAATGAAGTATCGGGCGGTGGGTTTGTTAAAAATTTAACAAATCACTAATTGAATAAACGGGTGGTGCTGTGATTGAAAATTATCACTAATTAAATATCTGCTGATGGGCGGTGTCGTGATTAGAAATTATCACAAATGCAGTAAAGCAGATGGGCGGTGCGATTGTTAAAAATTTAACAAATCACGCAGCAATAAAAGTTTATTCCGTGTGATTAAATTTTATCACTAAAAAATTTTTAAAAAATTTAAAAAAAGTATTGACTTTTTAATATAGTTATGATAATATATATACAGAAAGTTAATCAGGTTGCTGATAACTTGAATATCATATTTTGGAAAGTCAAAAAAAATAAAAAAATAAAAAAATTAAAAAAAGGGTTGACAAATTCAAAAAAATATGGTATAATGTATTCATAAGGTTAAGGGAAAACCTTAAAAAATAATTTTAATCGCCCAACAGGGCAGAAAGAGGTATTTTATGGCTAATTCAGTTATTTTCAATGGCAAGGAATTCAAATCAGCAACAGCAGTAAAAAACAACGCTCGTATACTCACTATGGAAGCAGTTGTAAAAGGTCTTGCAGATGTTTTCGGCGAGGAAAATATTGCCAAGGTTGGTTCTAATGAATATGGTGTAATTGTTGGAGCTGTGCTTGATAAAGACGGCTTTGCATCTGATGTTGTCGTTACTGTCAAGCCTACTGTCAAGGAATGGGAATCAAGAAGAACTGAAAAAAGAGTTTATGAACAGTACATTCTCGAAGACGAAGCTGAAGCCTACAGAATGGCGGTAGAAGAAAAAGAGGAAGAGAAGAGAAAAAAAGAGGAAGAGAAGAAAAAGAAGATTGAAGCCGATAAAAAGAGAAAAGAAGAAGAGAAAAAGAAAAAAGAAGCCGAACAGAAAGCCGAAGCCGAACAGGAAACCAAGGGAGAAATTGAGGGAGAAATTGAGGGAGATATTGAAGAAATAGAAGAAGAATAAACCAATAAATAGAAAAATAAACTACTTAAAACTTTTAAGGGCGGATTGAAATATATCCGCCCGTGTTTTTTTAATGAGATGATTTTTCTTTGTTGCGAAGATGTGATTAAAAAATATTATTCTGTGATTGGCGCCGCCCGTATTTATAAATTATTAGTCTGTGATTGTAGATTTATTGTGATTAAAAAATATCACTATGTGATTGGCACCGCCCGCTCATTAAAATTATAAAATATCACTCTGTGATTGCCAGCACCGCCCGTTTCTTAAAATTAACAATTATCACAAATCGAACGGCGGGCCGCCCGGCGGTGTGATTGAATTTTATCACAAATAGCGTTTGTGCAATTTAACTAAAAAATACTGTTTTGTGATAAAAATTTTGGCTTGACAATTATAAGCAGATGTGGTATAATATAAGAGTGGAAAAAAGTTAAACTTAAAAAGGAGTTGTTATTAAATGGGTATTCCAAAACATTACTATTTAATGATTGATACAGAAACTTGTGGAACTTTAGAAAATCCACTTGTGTATGATTTTGGCATTGCTGTTATTGACAGAAAAGGAAATATTTATCAGCGATTCAGCCTTGTTATTAAAGAGGTTTTTTATGATATGTATGATAAAATGCAGACAGCATATTATAAAGAAAAACTCCCACAGTATTATGATGATATTGCAAACGGAAAAAAAGTTGTATCTTTTTGGACAGCAAAAAAAATTGTTCAGTTGCTTTTTGAAAAATGGAATATAACGGCAGTAATAGCACACAATGCAAGATTTGATTACAACGCATTGAATAACACTTGTACAGTATTAAACAATTCAGAACAGAAATGTTATTTTTTCCCTCTTGGAACTCCTATATGGTGTACTTTTACAATGGCACAGCAGATATATAAAAAACGTCCAACATATAAAAAGTATTGTGAAGATAATAATTACATTTGTAAAAATGGGCAGGTTAGATTAACAGCAGAAATTTTATACAGATTTATCACAAATACAGATGACTTTCAAGAAAAACATACCGCACTTGAAGATGTACAAATTGAAGTGGAAATATTTAAACACATAATGCGACAGCATAAAAAAATTAGAAAAACTTACTATATTGAGAAATAATGGAAAGAGGTGATTTTTTAAAATCATCTTTTTGTTTTAATAAAAATCATAAAAGAATATTATCTAAAATTGGAAATTATTACTTAGTGATTTTATTATTAAATATTACTATGTGAATATTTTTATTAGGTAATTACAAAATATCACAAATCGAATGCTTTAACGCTTTAAAGCGATGAAGTGCCACCGCCCGGTTATTAAAATTAATAATTATCACAGAGTGATTGGTGTCGACGACCCGCTCATATAATTGAATTTTATCACAAATCGAATTGGCGGGCGGCCCGGCGGTGTGATTGGAAATTATTGCTATGTGATTATATTTTGGTTGTGGGTGTGATTAAATAATATCGCATACAATACTTAGCAAAATAAACAAAAAGTAAAAATAATTTTATGCAAAATGATGAAAGTTTAAAATAGTATTGACATTTAGATCATTATATGATATAATATAATAGAAAGGTGATGATAAGATGAATAAAAAACTTGTAGTTATATATGTTGTGCGAGTAAAAGGAAAAATATCTATTAGTGCAGTTGCAAATAATATTAGTACTGCAAGATATTATAAAAAGATGTATGAAATTCTCGAAGGAAGGGAGTGTGAAATAATTAAAAAAACTATTGACAAAAAATAAAAAATGTGATATAATGTATATAGAAATTAAAAAGGAGTGTTTTGAATGTATAGAAATATCAAAGCAAGAGAATATCTTTTAAGAGCAATGAATGACATCAT
>JBJEXU010000172.1:0-7363 GCA_051886095.1 Christensenellales bacterium
GTGGAAATGATGGACAAGATATTGATATTTATATGCCAGATGGTGCACCTGCACTTGCTATGAGTAAACTTATGTATGATAATAGCCAATTTGGTTTAGATGTAAATTACAATGTAGTTGCTTCTAGTAATATTTCTAATTATATTTTACAGAAAACTGCTGATTTGGCAATTTTGCCAATTAATATGGCATCCAAAATTCTTAATGATGGACAAGACTATAAAATTATTAGTACAGTTACTAATGGAAATTTATATATTGTGGGTAATCAAGACATATCTTCACTTGCTGATTTAACTAATCAGGTTGTTGGAATTATTGGACAAGGCAATGTTCCAGATTTAAATTTTAAATATTTACTTAATAGTAATGGTATCTCATACACTCAAAGTGAAGAAAAAGTCGATGGGCAAGTGGCGCTAAGATATTTCTCTGATGCAAGTAATTTACTTCCATTGCTTAAACAAAATCAATTAAATTTTGGTTTACTTCCAGAACCAGCAGTTTCTAAATTATTATCTATGGCAAGTAATTTTAATGTTGAACTAGATATTCAAGAACTTTGGGAGGGTGGTAGCTATCCTCAGGCTGTTTTAGTTGCAAAAACTGATATTTGTAAAAATACAACCTTGATTAATAATATGATAACTGCTATGAAAGAAAATGAATTATGGGTTATTAATAATCCTAGTCTTGCCGTAGATGCGGTTAATAGCCATTTAGAAGAAGGACTAGTTGCTTCATTACAGAATACAATTTCTTCTACTGCTATTGCTAATTGTAATATTAAAGTTGTTTGTACTACTGAAATTGGAGAAATTAATAGAATGAAATCATATTTGGAGAAGATTAGAAGTGTAAGTTCATTAGCAATAGGTAATTATACAGATAATCTATTTTATGCTTTATGAAATTAAGTAAGTATAATAAATTTTTAAATATTATTTTATCTATTTTTACAATAATTGGATTAATTCTAATATGGTTCCTTGGTTCAGTTGTTGTTGATGAAAGTTTAATTCTACCTAATCCTTTTGAAACATTGATTCAAATATTTAATTTATTTGGAATGGGTGAATTTTGGCTAGGATTACTATCTAGTTTAACTAGAAGTTTAATTGCATTTTTGTTATCTTTTACTATAGGATTAGGACTTGCAATTCTTGTTAAATTTTGTAAAGTTAGTTCTCCTATTATTAATATTATAGTTGCTATTATTAGGGCAATGCCAACTATTGCAGTAATATTACTTTTATTGCTTTGGACTAATTCAAAAGTAGCATCGGTTGTCGTTACTATGCTTGTAGTGCTTCCTACTATGTTTAGTATGATGCAAGTTGCTCTAAATAAAATAGATAATGAAATATTACAAATGTGCAAGATTTATAATATCCCTAAAAAAACTGTATTCTTTAAATATATATTTCCAATAATTTTGCCTACAATATTTAGTTCAATAGGTAGTTCCTTAGCATTAAATATTAAACTTATTGTTGCATCTGAAGTTTTGGCAGGAACGGCAAATTCCATTGGTAATATGATGTCTCAATCAAAGATTTATTTTGAAACTCCAAGACTTTTTGCTTTAGTAATTATTATGATAATTATAGCAGTTGTTATTGAATTAATATTTAATCTAATTTCTAAAAAAGTTGGTAAAAACAATGGAATTGATTAACATTACAAAAAAATATGGTAATAAGGTGATTTTTAAAAATTTTTCTTATGCTTTTGAAGATGGTAAAATAACTGTGATTTTGGGTGATAGTGGGGTTGGTAAAACTACACTTATTAACATTATGCTTGGATTTACAGATTATGAAGGCGAAGTTAAAAATGATAGAAAAATTGCTTGTGTATTTCAGAACGATAGATTAATTCCTAATCTTAGTGTTAAAGATAATTTATTACTAGTAAACAATAATATTGATATAGATAACGAATTATCTAAAGTAGAAATGTTAGATGCTAAGAATTTAAAACCAAATAATCTTAGTGCTGGAATGTCGAGAAGAGTGGCAATTATTAGAGCAATGAATTATCCTGCAGACATATTACTTATGGACGAGCCGTTAAGAAATCTCGATTATTATATGAAATATAAAATAATGGAGCAAATAAAAGATTATCATAAAAAAATAACAACACAATTATAGTTGTGACTCACGATTTGATGGAAGCAGTTAATTTGGCAGATAAAATCATTATTCTTAAAACTTCTAGTGGGATTTATAAGGAAATTACAAATATAAATAATGAAACAGAGCAAGAATTATTGAAAATTCTTAAAGAAAAATAACCAAAATTTCTTTTGGTTATTTTTAACAATAAAAAAACTGTGCAACTATCTTTGATGGTGCAGAGAGATAAATACATAATAATCCGCTACTCCAAAGCTACCTTATGGCACACACCTAAATCTACTTAATGCTGCTTCATTCCTGACCTGACATGGTTCATAGCAAGATGTTGCATAAGACCTTGGGCTCAACACTTCAATACTATATAAATTAAAACTCTACAGTGACACCTAGGATAGTAGTTCCGCTCCGCATATAGTTGGTTTCGGATATAGGGCACAACTAACTCCCCGCCTAGCACAGTATAAATATTATAACACTACTTTATTTTTTTTGCAACGATTATTATATTTTTAGTTGGTAGATTTTGCTACATTATGTTAAAATACTTCTATAAGAAGTAAAAAGATTATTTAATTAATCTAATTTAGGACGATGGAGGCAAGATGTTCTCGGATAATGCAAATAGATTTATAAGTGCTTATAATCAGATAGACCAAGCATTGCGTAATCAATATGACTTAGGTAAAAGTATTAGTTATACTGAAGCCATAAGAAGAGTAGCAAGGTCAAATGCACTTGTTAAGAAATATGAAGATAAATTAATTGATTATGGCAGGCTAAGAAATGCTATAGTCCATTCTTTTAATGAAGAAATGGTAATAGCAGAACCACATACAGATGTAGTTGAAGAATATGAAAGTTTGTCAAAGACAATTTGTACTCCTCCACTTGCGGTTGATACTGTTATTAATAGAGATGTTAAGACATTATCTCACGACACTCTGCTTTGTGATGTTATTGAGAAAATTTATAGAAGTGATAATAGTAACTGGCCTGTTTATAAAGATGGAATGCTTATAGGCGTTGCTAATTCTAGAAAGATTATTAAGGAAATCGGCAAGAAAATTTTTGAGAAGAAAGATTTAGATGAATTTGTTAATAATACACCTATAGAGGATACTATTAACGAACTTGGACAAGACCCTTATTACACTATTGCTAATAAATCGGTTACCTTAGATAAAATACTTAATTTATTTTCTGAGAATAGAAAATTGTCGTTAATTATAATTACAGAGACGGGAAGTTTGCTTGAACAACCTATTGGAGTAATTGCAATAGGCGATATAATGGATGTAAATAAACATCTAGATAATTACACTAAATGACTTAAAGGGAAATCGCGGGAGTAAATATGAAAAAAGAAGATATAAAACCAAATTTAGTTCAAAATGAGAAAGATATATTAAAATTTTGGGAAGATAATAAAATATTTGAGAAATTAAAAGAAAAGAACAAAACAACAGGTAAATACTTTGCTACTATGGATGGGCCAATTACTGCTAACGGAATAACTATGGGCTTGCACCACGCTTTTGGCAGGTCGCTAAAAGATGCTATGATTAAGTATAGGGCCATTACTGGATATGATATGCATTATCAGAATGGTTTTGATGCTCAAGGTCTTTGGGTAGAGGTTAATGCGGAGAAAGACCTTGGACTTAACTCGAAGAAAGAAATTGAGAAATATGGCATTGATAATTTTACCGAGTATTGTATGAATAAAGTTAAAGTATGCTCGGAGAAAATGACAGAACAATCAATTAGACTTGGTCAATGGATGAACTGGGACGATAGTTATTACACCAATTCAGATACGAATATTACTAGCATTTGGCATTTTTTAAAGACTTGTCACGAAAAGGGTTGGCTAGTGCAAAAATATCGTCCAATGCCTTGGTGTACAAGATGTGGTACCAGTCTATCTGAACACGAAATGAGTGATGCTGATGCCTATAGAAATGATACTTGTAAGGCAGTATTCTTTAAATTGCCTGTTAAAGGTGAGAACTTTAGAATGTTAGTTTGGACTACTACACCTTGGACTCTTTCTTCAAATGTCGCCATTGCTGTCAATCCAGAACTTGAGTATAGTTTGTGTAAAGTTAAGAGTGATGATAAATTAATATGTGTATGTTCAGATGCAATTAAAGTTCTTAAAGATGATATTGTTGCAGTTGAAAGAACTTTAAAGGGAAGCGAACTTGTTGGCAAAACTTATGAAACTTGCTTTGAAGAATTGCCTTTACAGAATTTTGAGCATAAAATTGTTGCTTGGGAAGATGTTGATGCCACTGAAGGTTCTGGTGCTGTGCATATTGCCCCTGGTTGTGGTGCGGAGGACTTTGAACTAGGTCAGAGACTAGGGCTTCCTAATGTATGTCCTATTGATGAAGGTGGAATTTTCTATGATAACTTTGGTTTCTTAAGTGGACTTGATGCTAATAAAGAGGAAGTTAGAGATTTAATATTTGAAGAATTAAAAAAGAGAAATAAATTATATTATTTCCACGACTACACTCATAGATATCCTCATTGTTGGAGATGTAAGAACCCAATATTATTTAGACTTATTAAAGAATGGGCTATTTCAATGGACGAGATTAGACCTCAACTAATTGCAGAGGCTAAGAAAGTTGAATGGCAACCTGCCTTCTATGAGAAGAGAATGATAGACTGGTTAACTAATATGGGTGATTGGTCAATTAGTAGAAAAAGATATTATGGACTACCACTTCCGATTTATATTTGTCCCGACTGCGGTGAAGTCACCGTTATAGGTTCACTTGAGGAGTTAAGAGAAAGGTCTGTAAATCCTGAAGAGGTGGATAAGTTGCCACATCTTCATAGACCATATATAGATAAAGTATTAATTAAATGCCCTAAGTGTGGTTCTAGTGTAGAAAGAATTAAAGATGTAGGCGATTGTTGGCTAGATGCTGGAATTGCACCATTTAGTACAAATAAATATTTTACAGATAGAGAATTTTGGGAGAAAAATTATCCTGCAGAATGTGTAATTGAGATGAAAGAACAAATAAGATTATGGTTCTATTCTCTACTTGTAATGGGTGTTGCTTTAACTGGCAAAAGTCCTTATAAGAAAGTATCTACTTATGGTTCTTTACTTGCTCAAGATGGCAAAAAATTATCTAAATCTAGTCCTAATAATATTCCTCTTAATGAGGCTTATGAGAATATTGGTGCAGATATTATTAGATATACTTTCTGTTCGACCAATCCACAAAGTGATGTAATCTTTAGTTATTCGTCTACCGATGAAGTTAGAAGAAAATTGCTTTCTTTCTGGAATATTTTTGTATTCTTTAATACTTATGCAGTGATTGATAATCCTAAATTAGATGGATATACTCCAAATATTGAAGATTTGACTGTTACAGATAAATGGTTGATTGCTAGGACTAATGAATTTGCTAAGAACGCACAAGGCTACTATGAACAAGTTAGAACTTGTGAAGTTATATCTGAATTTGAGAGATTTGTTGATGAACTTTCTAACTGGTATATTAGGGTTAATCGTCGTAGGTTCTGGAAAAATGAAGAAGATAGTGATAAACTTAATGCTTATTTCTGTCTTGAATATGCTATTAAAAATATTGCAATGGTTATGGCTCCAATTATGCCATTTATGATGGAATATATTTGGCAAAACCAAGTACGAGAGGTTGAGAGTACGGCTGAAGAAAGTGTAATGCTATCTGGCTTTAAAATTGCAAGTTTTGAACTACCTAATGAAGATTTAATCGAGAAAAATAATATTGTTAGGTCAATTATTGCTTCTGCATTGAAACTAAGAAACGAAAATAATCTAAAAGTTAAGCAACCTCTTAGCAGGGCTTATGTAATCAATGAAGATAGTAATACACTTGATGCTATTTCTAAATTTAAGAGTCTTATTGAGGAAGAACTTAATATTAAGGAAATTGAACTTACAGACGATGTAGAGAAATTCAATGACCATTATTTAACACTTAATTTCCGTAATGCAGGTAGGATACTTAAGGGCGATGTTCAGAAGATGAAAACTGCTCTTGAAACTGCAACTGATAGTGAAATGGAGAGTTATGTTACTCAATTTGAAACTGGTAAAGTTCAAGTTAAAGGCTTTGATGAATTAACAAGTGATTTATTTATTAAGAATGCAAAGCCTAAACAAGAATTTATTTTAGCATCTGAAAATGGTATGACAGTAGTTCTTGATACAACTCTATCTCAAGAACTTATTAACGAAGGTATTTTGCGTGAAATTATTAGAAATGCGCAAGTACTTAGAAAGGAAGCAAACTTTGAAATTGATGATAGAATTGATATTAATATAACTACGGATAATGAGAATGTTAAAGAAATTTTAAATCAAAATGCTTCAAAAATTGCAACTGAAGTACTTGCTAAGAACTTCAATTCTGCCGAATTTAAGCCACAAATTGCTAAAGATATGGAAGTTGGAGATAAAATAATTGTTCACTATGAATTAAGAGTTAATTAAATTATGTACAATGTGCTTATCATAACCCTTGTGTTAATATTTGCACATTGTATTTTTTTGTGGTATAATAATTAAGTTCAACTTGAACAAAATATTAAGGAATTAAAATTTACTTTAAATTTAATGATTATTTTAATACTAGATTGATAAATTTAATAAAATAATCAAACATATATTTTTATTATGAGTGAAAAAAAATTAAAAATTAGATTATCTCCAAGCATAAAGATTTTACTAGGTTTCTTTAGTGTTATTTTAATTGGTGCAATACTATTATGTTTGCCAATTTCTAATAAAGATGGTCAGTGGCTAAGTTTTGTTGATGCATATTTTACTAGTACTAGTGCAGTGTGTGTAACGGGATTGGTTGTCGTTGATACGGGTGCTAACTTTACTTTATTTGGTCAGATTATAATTCTATTGCTTATCCAAGTTGGCGGACTGGGAACTGTTGCACTAACTTCTTTAATCTTTCTAATACTTGGTAAGAAGATTAATTTTTCTAACAGAATGGCACTTAAAGAAAGTCTAAACAGAGATAGTATTCAGGGAATTGTAAAGTTCTTAAAGAAAGTTATTTTAATAACCTTTATTATAGAAGGTGTCGGAGCATTATGTTTGCTTTATAGCACAATAACTTATTGTGGTTCTTTCTGGAAAGGGCTATTTTCAGCAATATTTATGTCAGTATCGTCTTTCTGCAATGCGGGTT
>JBJEXU010000173.1:0-1972 GCA_051886095.1 Christensenellales bacterium
CCATATTACCTTTTAGTAACTTGCCTTTAGTAATAATAATGATAGGCAGAGTTGCAGGGTCTTTCTTAATTTGCAAATCGTTAGCGGTAAGTGGAGAGTAGGGAGCACGAGGAACGACTGTCATAGTACCATTAGTTTGAAGGATTACATATAATAATTCCTCTAGGTTAAAATATCCTGCACCGTGTAAACCTTCTGTTAAATCGTTAAAATTCATATTGACTTTCTGCAAATTCTCAAAATTTACTCCATCTGGGTCAACAAGTATAACTGGTTTTCCATTAAAAACCCTACGAAAAAATACACTCTTTCTTGAAAGTAAGCATATAAGATAATGTACACAAACAAGTGTAAGCAGTGGTATAATTCCTTGAATTAATGGAAGGGTTGTTTCTGCCATTGGTATTGTTGCAAGGTCGGCTATAATTAGAGTTATGACCAGTTCAAATGGTTGCATTTCTCCAATTTGCCTTTTACCCATTATTCTTATTAGAAAAAGTATAAGTACATATAATATTAAACTTCTACAAATTAAAGTGAATGTCATAATTAGATTTTTGACATAGTATCTTTTTTTATACAAAAAAATATAAATTGGTGGTGTTTTATTGGAAAATATAATTGAAGGTTCGGATATTTCTAATTTAGAAAGCATTGGAATTAATAATATAATTATTAATTGCAAATTTATAGGTGATGGTATTATAATCGGAAATAATTGTACATTAAAAAATGTAATTATAGGGGAAAAAACAAATATAACAGATAGTTTTATTGAAGATAGTTTAATTGGCAAGGCGTGTAAGATTGGACCTTATTCTAGACTTAGACAGAACTGCAATATTGGAGATGAATGTAAAATAGGAAATTTTGTTGAGATTAAAAATTCACAACTAGGCAATGGTGTTAAATCGTGTCATCTTAGTTATATTGGAGATGCTATTATTGGGGAAAGAACAAATGTAGGCTGTGGTGTGGTTTTTGCCAACTATAATGGAAAAGTCAAAAATATGACTATTGTTGGTAAAGATTGCTTTATTGGTTCTAATTCAACTTTAATTGCACCGGTAAAAATTGCAAATGAGAGTTATATTTGTGCAGGTACGACTATTACTAAGTCAACAGAAGAGGGAGATTTTGTAATTGGTAGAGTAAAAGCAGAAACTAAAAAAAAATATTCGTATTATAAACGAAATCACTTAAAATAGACGTTTGTTTCTTTTCTGTAATAAAAAGTATAATAAAAACAAAGATGTTTTATTAAAGTGAACATATATGGCACTTATAATAAAGCGCTTTGTTTTTTATTTTATAAATATAAATTTGAAGATATATGAAACGACACCATTTTGCACCGCAAAAATGGGGTTCACTTAAATATCAAAAACTTTTTTAATTGCGTTTTTTAATGTATTGTGATATACTGCAGATATGAAATTAAGAATTAATAGACTTGGAATCAATGGTGAAGGGGTTGGAACTTTGTCCGAAGGGGAATTTAAAGACAAAGTTTGTTTTGTTGATGGTGCTTTGCCTAATGAAAATATTGAAGTTTTGGTTATAAATAATAAGAAGAATTTTTGTACCTGTAAACTAGAGAAGATTTTAGAAAAGTCAAAATATAGAGTTGAGCCACCTTGTAAGTATTTTGGTGTTTGTGGCGGTTGTGATATTCAACATATGAATAAAACACTTCAACTCCAAATGAAGAGAAACAATGTTAAAGATACTATTTTAAAAATTGCGGGTATAAATGTTAATGTCAATGAAGTAGTAAGACTTAATGATTTTGCTTATAGAAACAAAATGGTTTTCCCTTATGCTTTTGAAAATTCTAAAAGTACACTCGGAATGTTTGCAAAGAACTCTCATAAAATTGTAGATATAGATAAATGTTTATTAGCAAATGATAATATTAATAAATTTTTAAAAATTTCTAAAGACTTCTTTATGAAAAATAATTATACTGGAT
>JBJEXU010000174.1:0-7341 GCA_051886095.1 Christensenellales bacterium
AGGATTAACTGCTACTGCAGTATCGCCAAGCAAAGTTTCTGGACGAGTGGTTGCCACTTCTATAAATTTATCTGAGTTCTCAATTTGATATCTAATATGCCATAAATGTGATGGTACATCTTTAAATTCAACTTCCGCATCGGATATAGAACTACGACATTTTGGACACCAATTTACAATTCTTTTTCCTTTATAAATCCAGCCCTTTTTATATAAATGAACGAAAACTTTTCTAACAGCCTTGCAATTATTCTCGTCCATAGTAAAAGAAAGCCTATCCCAATCGCAGGAATAACCCATTCGTTTAAATTGTTCTATTATAGTACCTTTGTAATCTTTGTACCACTGGTTAATTCTTTCTTTGAACTTTTCCCTACCAAGTTCTTCCTTGCTTGTGCCTTCTTTCTCAAGTTGTTTACAAAGCATATACTCGGTAGAAAGCGCTGCGTGGTCGGTACCCGGAACCCAAAGAGCCGAGTAGCCTTGCATACGCTTGCGTCTAATTATAATATCTTGAATAGTCTCTTGAAATGCGTGACCCATATGTAACTTACTAGTTATATTAGGTGGTGGCATTATTATTGTAAAAGGCTTTTTATTTTTATCTATTTTTGCACTAAAATATTTCTTACCTAGCCAAGTATTATATATGCTAGTTTCAAATTCACTAGGATTATATGTTTTTTCCATTTTTTAATTTAAACTCCTGCTCTAAACACAATTATTAATAGAGATACAAACAACAAAGCAAGTCCCGCGGCTTTAAAGCCAATCATAATTGGGTCTTTATCATTAATTTCGTCAGTTTTCCTAACAGTAATAGCCACTCGTCTGGCAATAATAGCAAGTGCAAGTCCTACTGAAGCAAAAACTATAGCAAAAATAACTTCTATCATAGATAGTCTAGTTATTAGATTATCCCAAAAGGTTGTAAAAATATTTAGCGACAAATTCATAACTTATACTCCCAAACATAAATTCAGTGCTTAAGAACACACTTATATATATTATGGAGTATATCATTACTTAATAAAAAAAACAAGTCAAAATCTAAAAAAACACATTAACAATCTACAATTTTTATTTCCTGAACAAAAAAATATACTTAGGAATATAATTAAGTAGGCTAAAAAAGTTTGGAGGTAAAAATGAAAAAATTTTTGACGGCTATATTAATATGCGTACTTATGCTTACACCATTTGGATTCGTTGGTTGTAAAAAAGATGATGGAAATGTTGTAAGACTATGCGAAGTAACTCATAGTGTATTCTATGCCCCACTTTATATTGCTATCAATAATGGATATTTTGAGGATTATGGCATTGAGATAGAACTTAGTAATGGCGGTGGAGCAGATAAATGTATGACTGCTTTAGTTAGCAATTCAGCAGACATTGCTCTTATGGGACCAGAGGCTACAATTTAAATAATAGGCACAAAAGGTTCGTAATAATAAAATGGCTTAAATAGGAAATTTTTACATTCCAACAAAAAAAATAGGTAAGACACAAAATTCGCATCTTACCTATTTTTTTAATCTTCTTTAATTTTATAATTTACATTAATTTTATTGGCTACTCTCTCTGCCATATCTTCTTTTTCTTGTTCTAATCTTTGTAATTGTTCTTTCTTTAATGCGTATCTTTCGTACCATAGTGCTATAAATTCAAAAACAAAATATACTGCTATACACCCTATTAGTGTTAAGACATCTAGCCATAGTATACCATTGTACACTTGCATTCCATATAAAAATATTACAAGCACACCCGCTGGATAAAATATGTAGAGCATAGTAAGTAAAGTTTGAAAAAGTGGTTTTGTTCTACCATTTACATTTAGTTCTTTTGCTGTTGCAATAGCACTCAATTTGTTCTTTAACCACATTTTTCCAAATCTTAAAAATATAAAGAATAGCACCAAGGCAATAACAACACCGAGCATTGAAAGTTTTACTCTCGCTGGCTGTTCTTTTATAAACTTAGTAAACACAACTAGAAATGTTAGTATGCCCGACACAAACAAACCTAAAAGTCGAAATATTTTTGCAAAGATTTTCATAATAATTCCCTCTCTTCAACTTTTTCTTCTATGGCCTCCTCTTGTGTTTCTTCTTGCATCTCAACAACTGGTTCAATAGTTAATATATTTTCAGTTTCTGTCTGTATAGATTTTAACCATTCCCTAAATTTATCTTTATACTCTTCTGGAATAATAGAACTCGCTATATTCTTTAAAGCAACAATTTGCTCATAATCCGTAATATATTTATTTTGCTCAATTAGTTTTTTAATCAATTCACTATTTTTATTTATCAATTCAACAATAGCCAAATCTCTTTGTTCCGCAAGTTCTAATCGTTCATTATAACTTTGCTCAAGTCTTTTTCTTTGAAGTTCTTGTTTGTACTCGCTATTACTAATGCTTACTTTAAGTGCTGTATTTGCATATTTTGCAATTGCAAGAACTATTGTTGTAATGGTTGTTGCTATTCCACAAGGCAAAACTGTTTCTAAACTTGTATTAAGCCAATCTAAAATTGGCTGAGTTATATCAGCTGGAAGTAATTGTAAGATTATATTTGATAGAGATATTATAGCACCTAAAACAATAATTAAATTTAATAAAAATTTAGAAAGGTTCAAAAAAAATCTTTTCATATTACTCCTCCATAGAAAAAGTTGTTACATCTTCTACATTTTTTTGTAGATTTTGTAACAACTCTAAAATTTTTTCTAATTTATTATTTATTAAAATATTTTCTTCCTGCAGATTTTTGTTTGTTTCTAGCACTTGATTATACTTTTCTTTCAAATCTTGTATTTGAGAAAGTAAACTTTTGCCTCCAACAATCAACTGTTCTGGAGAAAGCAAATACTCTTTGTTTTTTTTATCAACAACATTTATAAATGCAATTTTATCCATAAGTTTACTCCTGCTTATTTTTTTTTAAAAAATCAGATAAGAAATTTTCTATTTCTTCTCTTGTAATACCATAATCATTCAATCCTCTTGGAATTTTAATCATTTTCTTTAAACAAACATTATTAATTAATTCAATATCTGGATTGAAACTTATATGAACGCAAGTATATATTAGTCTATTATTTGAATTTATACTTGCATAACTTATGACTTTGTATTTATCATCTATAATTAAATCATTGTTGTCTATTGATATTTTATTAGTAATTAATTTTTCTAAACTTGTTTTTAGAAATTCCAATAACTCTTTACCAACTTGCCAACCTTCTTCTTTTGTTATCCCAACATCCATATCTTCTACATTTGCAACTATAATTCCACCCATATTAAATGAATTACATATATTTATATTTTTTTCAGAACAATATTCTTCATTTATTTCTCCATATTTTGATTTAAAGACTAGAGGATTTTTATGTATTACATATATGCAATCTTCAATTCTATTATTTATTAAACTTATTAATTCTTTTTCAATATCATTTTGATTAACCTCTCTCATATTTCCTCCTTTTAATTGATAGGATAAAATGTAACAGTATAGTTTTTAGATGACCAATCGTAATTTTTGACTGATTTATTATTTGTATAAATACTAATATCTGCTGCACTTTTTAAACTATCAACATTTATATCTACATTCGTATCTTCTTCTTGATAGAAATATATTTCTTCTGTGTTTGTTGCATTGTATAATATTTTGCCAGTAACAGAAGTTACATTTGCACTATAATTTATTCTTCTAATATTATCGAACATACCATCACCACCAAAATTGCTTGGTAGAGATGTGATATTTGAATTTACTTGTATAATTCTATTATCTTCGTCTGTGTTACTTGGCTTAAATGCAGTTAATCCAACATATTTTAATGAACTTGGTAAAATTAATTCTGTATTAATACGTTGCATCGGATAAAATGCTTGGTGATTTATAGTTATTAAGGAATTATTAAATTGTACATTATATGCTCTACAATAATAGAATGCATAAGTATCTATCTCTTGAATGTTATCTCCAAGTATTATATATCTAACATAGCATGCTTGATAAAATTTATTGTCGTTGCTATTACCATCTTCTGTTGCAAAAGCATTTTTTAATATTTTTATTACAGGTTTACCATTATATTTTGCTGGCAATTCTAATGTAGTATCTACTATCTGTGTTTCTTCTAAATAAGAATAAAACCCATTTTGGAAATTGTATCCACCATAGTATTCACTATTATATCCATTGCAATTAGGATATGTTATGCTTTCATTTTGTGTACCATCTTCTGCTGTGGATATTGTTATTGTTGGACTTCCTATTGCGTATGCTACTATATTCCCATCAAATTCTAATTGACCTTCCATTTTCCCATTGGAATCCAATCCTGTGTAGTTTAAGTATGGTGCTATATTATTTAATTTCTCCCAAATTGTAGTGCCATTCAGTTGTAATATCTCAACATCTTTGTCATTAAAATGTACAACTTCCGAATTTCCTAAATCAATTGTTTGAACCATATTCTACTCCGTTATTATATTTAATGTTTTTGTTGTTTCATTATAAGTAAATAATGCACCAACCTTACCCTGTGGCCCTTGTTCTCCTTGTGGACCAGTTTCTCCTTGTGGACCTTGTGGGCCAATTGGAGCAGTTATTTGTCCTGAATTAATTGTTGAATTATCTGTTAAGATTGTAGATACATCATAGATATTGCCTACAGATGTTGATGAGTTTAGTGTAAAATTAATATTTTTAATTGATGCTCCACTTTCTCCTTGTATTCCCTGTTCTCCTTGCGGACCTTGAATGCCTTGAGGACCCATTGCACCAGTTTCTCCTTGAATACCTTGAACACCTTGCGGACCTTGTGGGCCTTGCGGACCTTGTAAATATCCTTGATTGCTCCACTCCAAATAACCAAGTTCGTTGTATCCCCACAAATAAACAAGTCTAGGAGTAGTTGTTCCAACTAGATAAGCAGTTCCTATATCATTTGCAGTTAGTTCTGGCAATGCGCTTGTAGAAGAAACATATCCTTTAATAGTAAAATCTTTTCCACTATCTCCTCTTTCACCTTGTGGGCCTTGAATACCTTGTGGTCCTTGTGGTCCTGGAGGCCCCTGCTCTCCCTGTGGACCTTGCGGACCAGTTTCTCCTCTTTCTCCTTGTATACCCTGTAGACCTTGCGGACCAGTTTCTCCTTGTGGACCAGTAGCACCTTGCGGACCAACTTCTCCTTGAATGCCTTGTGGTCCTTGTGGTCCTAGAAGTCCCGGTTCTCCCTGTGGACCCTGTATTCCCTGAACACCTTGAATGCCTCTTTGCCCTGGCTCACCTTTGGGTCCAGTCTCCCCTTTAGGACCTTGTAAGCCGGTTTTTGAAACAAAGTATCCTGCAAATTGTTTTTCATTATTGTCTAATTGAAAATATAATCCATATTTATTTCCTAAAATATCAGGTGTAAGTTCTTCGATTGTTACACTCTTTATAGAGATTCCTTGTTCTCCTCGTTCACCCTTTTCGCCTTTTTCTCCTTTGAACAAACTCCAATAGTAATCTTCTTTATTAACAGATGCTATTCTTCCGGTATAAAAGCCAATATAATTGTAACCAGTACTCCAATCTTCAACAAAATCAGAACCATCTGGACTTTTGGAATAGCGAACGAAACAACTATCGCCCTTCCTTCCACTTATTCCTACTTTTTCCCATTTGGTTTCATCCGTCAACGGATTTCCCACATTACTATCTACAAGAGACTTAAATAGAGAAATTTCACTATCAACTTCGCCATAAGCTAAAGCATTTAGAGTATAAGAATAAGACCCATCATAAGGCTTTAATGCTTTTGTTTCACTATATCCTTTCTTAAGTTTATTTACTTCTATTGCAGTTACATCATAATTCGATATTTGAACTCCGTTAAAATCATATCCCTCGCCATCAACGAACAAATTAAGAGAGCCACTCGTCAATAATTTTATTATGTTATCTTCTTCATCTACTAGAACTTGACTAAAAGTTAATGTAATATCTCCACTATTTGTACAAAATTCTTCAGGTAAAGGTGCTGAATACATTTCATATATTTTATTTTCAATAGTTATATCTTTTTGATAAACTAGATTATATGTCTGTGAACTCCATACTAGAACTCCAGATACATCTCTAGTGCTTGCATAGACCTTAACCATTGTTGCGTTAGTATCTACAACTTTAGGAACTAAGCATTGAAGACCAACCACATTATAACTATCCTTATATAATCGTAATGGAATTGTTATTGCTTGAAGCGAACCATAACTGGTTAATTTGACTTTGATTTTGTCTTTTTCGTTTATCATAATTTCTCCTTAATTAAATTAATATAAAAAAACAATCTCTAAGTGAGATTGCTTTTACCAAAGAATATTGAATTAAATAACTTGAAATTTTAAATAATTTAAGTTATATTATTATAAAAATATGAGGTGCTTATGAAAAGATTTTGTTTATTTTTAATTTGCATACTAATTGCTCCAATTATGCTTGTTGGGTGTAATGAAGATAGAGACGATGGCTTTGTAGAAGTTCAGAGTATAACATACACTTACGCAAAAGCAAATTCCAACTACAATTCAGATTCAACTACTATTTCTTCAAGATATTATATTGATGTAAAACTAGAATCTGTTACAGTGGACGAATATAATTTAGCATCAAAATATTTGAATGATTATGAATATGAAAATTATATTAATTCCACAACAATAAACACAGAAAAATCAAATATCCCAAATATTTCAGATACTAAACTACAAGTCGGTGAAGCTTTTTATCAATTAAATTATACAGATTCCTTAAATCCTCAATATTATAAAGTTACAATTATTGAGTTTAAAGTTGTTTATTTAAAAGTAAAGATTCTCCAGAATAATCTTATTGAAATTATTGATAACAATAGTCATTATTTAATACAAACAACATCTCTGAAAATTAATTATTTTGTTTAAATGGCTAGAACTAATCGTCTAACCATTTTTCGTAATTCTCTAATTCATATTGAATTGTATCTGAGTTCCAAAATCTAATTCCATCAGCGAATTTTTGCCTTATATCTTCTCTTGCAGAGTTTGTCAACTCAATACCACTAATATTTTCAATATTAGCCTGTATAAAATTAAAATACTTTCTAATATTATCGTAATCTTTAATATTGGCAACTTTATTAAGAGTTAGACCATACATAATCATATTATTATTAATTATCTCTTTCTCATAAGGTAAAATATCATAAATCTCCACAACTATACCAGTATCAGAATACATTGTACTAAAAATAGCATTGCCCTTTGCTTCATTAATTGAGTTTGGAGCATTT
>JBJEXU010000175.1:0-1965 GCA_051886095.1 Christensenellales bacterium
TGACCATAGCAGCAAGTGTATGTCTTGTTTCTTTTTCATCTGGGATTTGCAAAAAGAGAGCAGTTGGTTTGTTTGCAATTTCCCCAAAATTTATTTCATTTGCGCTAGTTAGCGAACATATACTCATATCACTAAACATTGAAAGTTTATCAAAGATAGTTGAAAGGTAAGAACCTCTTGTTTTATCGCTTGCGTCTAAAACTTGCTTTGAAAGACTAACACTTTTTGAAATAGGGCTTCTATGATTAAAATACTCAATCAAATCTTCGCAATCATTTTGAGTATTGGTTGCAATTTTCATAATGTTGTAAAAGTTAAACTTTTCTTTTGTCATTCCAAGTTTTTCATTCTCGCTATCTTCAAGCATTGCAAGAGATATAGCAAGAATAAAGTTTTTAGCACCACTTTCCCAAATTGGCTCACTTTTGTTTGTTACAGGGCATAAAACTGAGCAAATATCGTTTAAATCTTCGTAAACCTCATCAAAAATCTCTTGTTTTCTCACTTGCACAGCAGCATTTTTCTCGTCTTCATCATAGTAAATTTTATCTTCAAACACATAATAACCTTCTTCTTCATTAACACGCACTTTATCATCAAGAGATAACATTTCTTGATACATCTCAAAAGGTCTTTCAAGTGGGTTCCACCTGATAGAACAATAAGGATTTCTTAAATCTAAAACCTTAACATCGTATCCACGTTTGATAAGACTTTTTGCGTGCAAAGCAAACAATTCTCCTTTTGGGTCGGAAATAAGCATTGACGGTTTATTTAAGGTGTTTGAAAGTATTTGAACAATTGGATTGATAAATGTTGTTGTTTTGCCGGAACCCGTTGTTCCTATCACAAGAGTATGAGCAGGTTTAGCAAAAGTGATTTCATAACCTTTCTTGTTTTCTTCTGCAATGATTGGGATACCTTCAATTTCAGTATTTGAGAGTTTGTTATATTCAACTGTTTTAAAGTTGTTTTCTATTTCTTTTGGAGTTTGAAAGTGTGCTTGTTCAAGCCCAGTGTAAATATCTTTATCTTTTTCGCTTGCTTGCATTATTTTTTTAGGATTTTTACCTATTCCTTTTTGCCAAGCAAACAAAAAGAAAATTATAAAAACTGCAAAGAGAAAGAATGTATAAAGCCAAGTTTTTGAACTCAGTAACAAATCAGTGCTAATTTTAAATTCAAAAACAAACTTGTTGGAAATAAACATATTTGCAAGATAGCCAAACGCAAAACAAAAGATTAAAATAACACCAAATAAAAGAATTTTCTTCGCTATTTTCATTCTAAATAACCTTCTTCTTTAAGTCGTTTGTAGTTGGCTTCATCAAGTTTATGCAAATATTCTTCAAATGAGTTTACAATCTCTTGATTAACTACATCATTAAGCTTTAAACATTTATCAAGCATAATTTTTCTTTTTGCTTTTTCAATTCGTTTAAGTTTTAATCTATTTGTTGTCTCGTAATTTAGTTTTGCTTGTTTCTGTCTAATTTCCTTCACAAAATAAAGGATAGTGTTGCCGAGCCTACGATATAAGTCCTTGATTACTTTATCTCTAAGTAACTTATCTTCGTAAGATATATTTATCTTTGTGTATGCTTTTATTATTTCATTATCTCTCTTAGTTAATATATAATATAAGGTGTTAAATTTTTCTTGCAAGTCTTTATTGGATTTTATTATTGTGTTGATGACAAAATCAATTTGTGGCTTGAATTTTTGTAGGTTTTCACTATCATATTGAAATCTGCCACTTTGTGGCAAGTCAATAATCAAGCAATTCATTTTTTTCATAAAAGCTCCTGTTTCTATCTGTTTTTTAAACTCTGATGTAAGAGTTTTGCGATTTTCTGCTATTTCTGTTGCAATATCTAACAGTTTTAATTCAATAGCAACTTTGGTGCTGTTGATTGCTTTAATTGGAATGTATCCTTCAGAAAAGAAAGGTCCTTGTTTCCCTTG
>JBJEXU010000176.1:0-1964 GCA_051886095.1 Christensenellales bacterium
TCTCAAAAGTGCTTCCGTCTTGTCTTTCAAACACAATACTTGTAAGTTCGCTTTCGCCATTTAGTTTTATGGTTTTAGCATTTTTAGTAATTTCAATATTTTCTTTGCTCTCCACTGCTTTTACAAGCGCCTCGTCTCCAAAAAATCTATCGAACATTATGACCAAATTTACTTTGGAGCAAATGTTGCTAAGAAGCAGAGCATATTGCAGAGCGGTATTCCCATCGCCAATAAGAGTTACCTCTTTGTCTTTGTAAAATGGGCCATCGCAAATAGCGCAATAGTAGACCCCGTGCCCTATCAACTTATCTTCGTTTTCTAGTCGTAATTTCCTATGCTTTACGCCATTGGCGATTATGACCGAAAGTCCTTGATATTCTCCGAACTCGCCTTTGACATAGAAAACATTATCAATTTTCTCTATTTTTGAAATATTGTCGCACTCAAAGTCTACGCCTAATGCTGTGATTTGCTCAAAGACTTCTTCGCTTAGTTGTTCGCCCGAAATTTGCATTTTGGTTGGATAATTCTCTACTTTGGGAGATTGTGCGATTTGACCGCCAATGCTAGAGCCTTCAATTAGCAAAGTCTTTTTGCCATTTCTAAGTGCGTAGAGGCAGGCTGACATACCCGCCATTCCACCACCTATTACAATTATATCGTACATTACTTTCTTTCCTCGATGAAGCGTCTAATTTCGCTTGCGTTATCGTAAACTTGGATGCCATCTTTGGTTGGAACTAGAAGAGTTGGTGCTTTCTTAACCCCGCAAGCCTCTGTCATTTCTTTGTTTTCTTCTGCGTCGATTACAGTGTATTTGATTTTAGCTTTGTCAAGAAGCATTTTTGCCATCTTGCAATTTGGGCAAGTTTTGGTTGCAAACAAAGTAATGTCTTTGATTTCGACCTCGTCGCAATGGTCGTGTCCACACTCGCAAGTATCGTCGCAAGTTTTCTTATTTAGTTTGCTATTTGCAATATCATAAGTTTTTCTTTCTTTGAATTCTTCTGTCTTTCCATCGTTCCAGTTTTGAACTGGTCTATAGTATCCAGTGATTCGGCTATAAACTTCGGCTGGAGCACCGCACTCTGGACATTCAAAGTGTTCGCCAGTGATATATCCGTGAGTTTTGCAAACTGAATATGTTGGAGAGATTGTATAATAAGGTAGTCTATAATTTTCGGCAATTTTTCTAACCAAATTCATAGTTACTTGCCAGTTTTCTAGTTTTTCGCCAAGGAAAGCGTGGAATACTGTACCGGATGTATATAGAGTTTGTAATTCGTCTTGAATATCTAATGCTTCGAAAATATCTGAAGTAAAGTCAACTGGAAGATGCGAGCTATTTGTATAATATGGGACGTTATCGTCTTTGGAAGCTGTGATAATGTCTGGATATCTTTCTCTATCGTGTTTTGCAAGTCTATATGAAGTACTTTCGGCTGGAGTTGCTTCCAAGTTATACAAATCTCCATATTTTTCTTGATAATCGCTAAGTCTATCACGCATATGATTAAGAACTTTCTTAGTAAATTCTTGTGCATTTTTGTGTGTCATATCTTCGCCAATCCAAATTGCGTTTAAGCAAGCTTCGTTCATACCAACTAGGCCGATTGTAGAGAAGTGATTGTTAAATGTTCCCAAATATCTCTTTGTATAAGGATATAGACCATAATCTAGAAGTTTAGTAATGATTTCTCTCTTGGTTTTCAAAGACCTAGCTGAAATATCCATCATATGGTCAAGTCTCTCGAAGAATTCGTCTTCGGTCTTAGATAGATAAGCAATTCTAGGCATATTGATTGTAACAACGCCTACACTACCTGTGCTTTCGCCCGAACCAAAATATCCGCCCGATTTCTTTCTAAGTTCTCTTAAGTCAAGTCTTAGTCTACAACACATACTTCTAACATCACTAGGTTCCATATCTGAATTGATGTAGTTTGAGAAATATGGTGTACCAT
>JBJEXU010000177.1:0-7301 GCA_051886095.1 Christensenellales bacterium
TAATTGGCTCGGTTGACAAAAATTGCGAGTATGGTGTTTATGGATATGTAGATGATGTAAAAAAATTAACTAAAGATAAAACATCTATTCAGATTGGTGGAAGATTAACCGCCAGACCCGGCAAAGCAACAATTCTATCTTGTATTAATGGTGACGAGATTGAAGAATTTGATATTGAAATAATTAAAACAAATTTTCAGTCGTCATATAATCAAAAGAGTATGGTTATTAGAGTTACAGATAAGGATTTAATTGCTAGAACAGGTGGAATAGTTCAAGGAATGAGTGGTAGTCCAATTATTCAAGATGGCAAACTTATAGGTGCTGTTACTCACGTATTTGTAAATGATGCTACCAAAGGCTTTGGTTTATATATAGATTGGATGTTAGAACAATAGCAGTATTAAAATATACGTTGAAATTGCAAAATTGTAACTATTAAAAATTGAAACTATAAATTGTGAATAGCATAATAGTTTCATTTTTTTATATCATTCGTTTGTTAATAAAATATAATTTATGTTAGACTAATAAAAATATAATGAGGTGAGTATGTTTTCATATAATCGTTTTGGCAACTCTGCCAATAGAACTAATACAACCAAAACTACATTATGGATATTATCTATTTGTATATTATTTTCAGTAATAGTTGGCTTTACTATTGCTTTTTTCTATAAAAATGATTGGGCTTCAAATAATTTTGGCACTTCTGGACCTGTTAATATTGAAGCGGTAGGGGTAGGAGATATTAGTATAGAAGATGCTAATACTTGTAATCTTGTTGTTTCTCTTGATGATAACTATGATGTTCTTATTCCCGGAATGCCTATAAACCTTACTGCTAATTGCAAGGTTTATCAATCTAATACTAAGCCTCTATTAAGAGCAATGCTTTCGCTTGATTTATTAGACCAATCTGGAGATGAATTTGATGAAGATAGCAATTTAGAAACCTCTAGGCTAATGATTGCACAAAATATGATTAATCAATTAAATAACCAAATTGAAACCAATGGTTGGTATTTACATACAGATGGCTTTTATTATTTTATTGGTACAGATAACTTAGAAATTGCTGGGGGGGGATACACTAATTGCTGAGATAGATGTAATTAGTGGAAATAGAGTAATTAATTTTATTAATGCTCCAGCAACTTTTCCAACAAATGTTACCTCTACTTATTCGGGACTTGGAGTTAAATTTACTATAACTTTCCAAGCCATACAAAATTATATTCCAGATGAAAATGGTAATAAAATATCTAATACAATACAAAATTCATATAAAATATTTGATTACTTTAATCAAATGAAATATGAACCAACTCCATTATCTTTTTTTACTTTTACTTATGATTCTAATAACAGTGCAACTATCCGAATTGCAGATGGAGTTACATTACCCGAAAACTTAGTTTTGCCAACTACCGATGCTAATGGCAATCCGATTACATCAATAGGAAGTAATTTTCTCAATGGAAATACAACGGTAAAGAATGTGGTAATACCTTCTAGTTATACATCTTTAAAAAATTATGCTTTTTCAGGTAGTTCTGTTGAGAGTGTTGATTTGTCGCAGTCTTCAATTACTACACTTCCTCAATATTGTTTTAATGGAATAAAAACGCTTACAAACATTAAATTAAATGAAGGATTAACTGAATTAGGTACTAGCTGTTTGAAAAATACAGGTATTAAATCACTTACACTTCCTTCAACTATTACAACTATAGGTAATTTAGCTATATCTCAATTGTCTTTAAATGCTTTATATATTCCTGCAAGTGTCTCATATATTTCTGAAACTGCATTAAATAATTCTAAGGTTTTAATGAAAATTCTTGTAGATGAAAGTAATAGTAATTATTATGATATAGATAATGTAATGCTATGTTCTAAAAGTGGAGTAATGTTAAATTTAGTTTCGGCTTATGAAGGGACAAGTTTAGTTGTTCCAGAAGGTGTTACTAAGATACTTCAATATGCTATGCCTAATTCTACCAATGTAACAAGTGTAAGTTATCCATCAACCGTTCAAGAGATTAATAGTTTTCCGCCTAATATGACTAGTTTTACTATTAGTGAATATAATACTTATATTGTATCTCCTACTGGATATGAATTAATTTATACTAGTGATGGAAGAATGTTTAAATTTTGCATTGGTGATTTGACAGATTATGTTATACCAGATGAATGTATAATTGTTGCAGATAATATATTTGTTGGCACAACCCTAAATTCTTTAACAATAGGTGCGAATGTTTCTACTGTAACTGGATATTCTTTTAGTTCAATGAAGGTAGATTATATTTATGTAGTCAGTTCTAACACTAATATGTATACAGATAATAATATTGCTTTAATTAGTAATAGTGGCATTTTTTGTTTATATTCTTATTCAGCAAAAAACGTAGAATATACTGTACCTTTAGGTGTAAATACTATAGGTTATCAAGCATTCTTTAGTAATAATAATTTGCAAAAAATAATAATGCAAACTGGTGTTACACAATTTAGTAGTGGATATTATACTTTTAAACATTGTTATTCTTTGAAGTATATTAAATTTCCAAGCACATTAACTACAATAAGTGTTAATTTCTGTACGTACACTCATCTACAACAAACTGGTACACTTATATTTGAGGGGACAATTCCTCCAACTTGTAGTGGTTTGGGTACTTCTAAGGCAAGTATCTATGTTCCGGATAGTGCGCTGGACACATATAAATCGACATCACCTTATTCGTCAGTTGCTAGTAAAATATATGGAATAAGTCAGTATGTAGAAGAATAAGGAATCTAAACTTTTTTAATATTCTTTTCAAAAGTCTAAATTTTAAAATTATCTTTAAAAATATTTTATAAAAAACATTGACAAATAGATAAATAACGGATATAATTATTCCGTAGTTTAAAGAAGAAGTTGCCACTTCTCACCCAACGAATAATGTTTTGTTGTGGTCATATAATAGATAATTATTTTATTTATTTGTTGAGGAGTGGGTAATATGTTTACTCACTTTTTTTAATCTATAAATATATTTTGGGGGTACACCACTATTAAAGAGTTACTTATTAATGAACAAATTAAAGTACAACAAGTAAGGCTTATTGGAAGTCAAGGAGAGGCTCTTGGCGTTGTTAGTTACAAAGAGGCAATGTTGAAAGCCGAAGAGGAAGGTCTTGACCTAGTCCTAATGTCACCTAATGCTACACCACCTGTATGTAAAATTATGGACTATGGCAAGCATAGATTTGATACTCTAAAAAAGGAAAAAGAGGCTAAGAAGAAGCAAAAAGTTACTGAAATTAAGGGTATGCAACTTAGTATGAATATTGCAGATAATGATATGCAATTTAAAGCAAAGAATGTAAGAAAATTCTTGACTAACGGAGACAAAGTAAAAGTGTCACTAAGAATGTTTGGTAGACAACTTGCTAATCCTCAGATGGGACTACCAATTATGGATAAATTCTATGAGATGCTATCTGATGTAGGAGAACTTACATCTAAGCCTGAAATTAATGGTAGACAAATTGTGATGGTTATATCACCAAAAAATACAAAATAAACTTAAAGGAGAAAAAATTATGCCTAAGCAAAAAACTCATACTGGAGCAAAGAAAAGATTTAAGTTAAAAAAATCTGGATTAATTAAAAGAAACAAAATGAACAGACGCCATATCTTAACTAAGAAGTCACCTGATAGAAAAAGACACTTAAGAAAGGCTGGCTATGTATCTAAAGCAGACGAGAAAAATATTAAAGGATTGCTTTCTGCGTAAAAGCAAGTAAGGAGGACGACTTATGAGAATTAAGAGAAGTGTTAATGCATTAAAGAAGAGAAGAAAAGTTCTTAGACAGGCTAAAGGCTATTGGGGTGCTAGAAGCAAACTTTATAGAGTTGCTAAACAAGCAGTTATGAAATCTGGTCAATATGCATACATTGGCAGAAGACTAAAGAAGAGAGATTTTAGACAATTATGGATTGCAAGAATTAATGCAGGTTGTAGACAAAATGATATGTCTTATAGTAGTTTTATGCACGGTTTAAAAGTTGCTAATATCGACCTTAATAGAAAAGTTCTTGCTGACCTTGCTGTAAGTGACGAGAAAGCATTTGCTAGCCTTGTTGCAACTGCTAAAAAAGCCATTGCTAAATAATTTAAGATTAAATTTAAGACAAGTATTAATTAATTTGATACTTGTTTTAACTTTGTACTATGGAAGTGAATTATGATAACTAGCAAAAGTAATGAACTTATTAAAGAAGTTATAAAATTAAAAGAGAAAAAGTATGCTAAAGAAAAATCTAAATGCATAATAGAGAGTTATAAATTAGTTAAAGAACTATATTATAGAGGACTTCTTGAATGTATACTAGTTACCGAAGATAAGTTTAATTTGGTGAAGGACTTTGATATAAAAATAGAGATAATTTCGACTAGTATTGCAAGTTTTATTACTGATGCTAAATCGACAGATGGAGTTATTGCAATTTGCAGAATCCTTGAAAACAAAGATATTAAATATAATAAATGTTTAATACTTGATAGAATACAAGACCCAGCAAATATGGGTGCTATAATTCGTAGTGCTAAAGCCTTTGGGTATGATACAATTTTTACAATTAATTCAGTTTTCCCATATACATACAAGACAATTAGAGCCAGTATGGGGCATATATTTGGAGTTAATATAATAGAAACTAATCTAGACAACCTATTAACAATTAAGCAAGATAATAATATTACATTTATTACAGCCGATATGAATGGAATAGATATTGGTAAAGTTAATAAAAATTTTAATAATTTTGCAATAATTATTGGTAATGAAGGCTCGGGCGTAAGTAAAGAATTGATTTCAATATCTGATTTGACTTTTGCTATTCCAATGAGTAAAGAGGTAGAGAGTCTTAATGCGGGTGTTAGTGCGGGGATTATAATGTATTTATTAAAATAGAATGAGGTAATTTTATGTCAGGACATAATAAATGGTCTAAAATTAAAGGTGTTAAAGAGAAGAACGACCAACAAAATGCTAAAATGTTTACTAAAATTGGTAGGGAAATTGCTGTTGCAGTTAAACTAGGAGGTGCAGACCCTAATTCCAACTCGCAATTAAAAAGCATAATTGCTAAAGCGAAAGCAATTAATATGCCTAATGATAATATCAATAGAAGTATTAAGAGGGCTAGCGGTGAACTTAATTCTATAAACTATGAAACTATGACATATGAAGGTTATGGTGTTTGTGGTAGTGCAGTTATTGTATATGCATTAACTGATAATAAGAATAGAACTGCTAGTGATGTTAGACATATTTTTGATAAGTTTGGTGGTTCGCTTGGAAGTAATGGTTGTGTTTCTTATTTATTCACTAGAAAAGGTATTATCTATGTTCAAAAAGGTCTAGGTATGTCTGATGATGATATGATGATGTATGCTTTAGATGCAGGGGCAGAAGATATTATAACCGAAGATGATGTATTTGAGATATATACAACTCCTGAAGATTTTGAAATGGTTAAAGAAAACTTAGAAAAAAATGGTGTTGCTATGGCTGATAGTGAACTAACTATGATACCTTCTAATTATGTAACATTAGAGCCAGAGAAACAATCAACCTTTATTAAAATGATTGATGCTCTAGAAGATAGTGATGATGTTCAAGAAGTTTATCATAATGTTGAACTTGATGACTAAAATCACAATTAATATTTATAAACTAAATATATACCATATCTTGGGTATATATTTTTGTTTTCTTAAAACATTTGTTTGACTTAATTAGATTATATTAATATAATATTAATGGTGATTTTATATGATAATTTTAGGTATTGACCCAGGGCTAGCAATAGTGGGCTTTGGTGTATTAGAAAAACAAAAGTCGAAAGTAGATGTAATTGATTATGGTGTGATTAATACACCCAAAGAGGATACACTCCCTCAAAGATTAGATAAGATATACAAAGGTATGTGTGCCTTGATAGATAAATATAAGCCTGAACAAGTGGCAATCGAAGAACTATTCTTCAACACTAACACAACCACTGGAATTGCTGTGGCTGAGGCTAGAGGAGTAATAATTCTGGCTTGTATGAATAAAGGCTGTAAATTATTTGAGTATACCCCCCTTCAAATTAAACAAGCACTAACAGGTAATGGTAGGGCGGACAAGCATCAAGTTCAATTTATGGTCAAGGCAATACTTAAATTAAATGCCGTTCCTAAGCCCGATGATGCTGCCGATGGCCTTGCTGCGGCATTGTGTCATAGTCAGACTAATTTATTTCTTGCTGGTACGGACATTCGGTAAAATTGATATTTGCATCGTCTAACTTCGTTTCTGATACTTAAATTAGAATAGTCATTTATGTTTAATAAACTCCTATCCTAATTTAAGCATCGAGCCTTGTTATACTTGCATCTATCAATTCTACTAGTAGATATTATAGGGTGTACTAAATGTTTGTATCGCAATACTGTGTTTCTGTCTAGGTGTTTTATAGATTTTTAACTTAAGATTGGCGATTATATCGCTTGCTATTATATTTAGATATTTGGAGAAATTATGTTTTCATTTTTATATGGAATTGTAGAAGAAAAAGGCAATAATATTGCTATAATTAATTGTAATGGTGTTGGTTTTGAACTAAATGTAAGTGAAACTACTATTTTTGAGTTGCCTGAGATTGGTGAGTATGCTAAAGTTTATACATATATGGCAGTTAGGGAAGATGCAATAACATTATTTGGCTTTGCGTCAATGGAAGAAAAATCGGCTTTCTTAAAACTTATTAATGTTAGTGGGATTGGCGGGAAAATGGCTATTTCGATTTTATCTGCTATGCCTGTTGCCGATTTAATTGATGCTATTGTATCTGAAAATGTAAGGCTATTATCTTCTATTAAAGGTTTAGGGAAAAAGACTGCCGAACGCCTAGTTGTAGAACTTAAGAATAGTTTTGATGAATTACAACTAAATATGCTAAAACCTAATTCAAAAACAACTATAATAACTAGTGCTATTGAAGAGGCCATTGATACACTTGTTGCTATGGGTCTTACTAGAATGGACGCAACTAATGTAGTTAAGTCGGTTGCCGAGCCTAATGATACAGCCGAACAGTTAGTCAAGAAGAGTTTAAAAAATATGCATAAATAAGGAAAATAAATGGAAGAAGAGAGATTTATAACATCGACTAGGAATTTAACCGAAAGCGAAGTTGAGAATACATTAAGACCCACTACAATGGACGAGTATGTGGGACAAGAGAAAATCA
>JBJEXU010000178.1:0-1937 GCA_051886095.1 Christensenellales bacterium
TAACAAATAAACTTCGCTCAGAAATATATTTGAATCTAGTGGGAATTGTCGATACTAACCGCATTAATTATGTTAAATAACAAAATAGAGATAATTACAACAATTCTCGCTCCGTTAGGTAGCTTATTAACAATAATCAATAAGATTATGTCAAAAACTCATAATCATTTGACAAAAAATAAAAAACAACCTAAATACTTTTTAAGTTTATTACTTAATTAATTTGGGTTGTTTTTTTGTTTTGTGTTGGGAAGATGCCCAATCTTATTTATTTCATTTTCTATGAAATTTTTTGATTATTTCTTAGCTCTATTAGTTATATTGACGATTAGTTTTTCGCCAGTACAATAGATAAGAACTGCAAAGGCATTAATAATATAACTGAATAATATTATTCTAAAAAATCTTTCGCTAATGTCTAGTAGAAGTCTGCCATTTGCAGAATTAAGTGCCATCACAACTAAACTTAGTACGATTACTGCTACAGTTATACCATATAGGATAAATCCAGAAACGTATTTTTGAGTGTGCATACAAGTACAAATAATATCATAAATGATTACGCCCACTAGAAGTCCAGCAAGAATGTAATAGCAAACTTTTTCCCAAACTGCCATACTTGCGTTGGCTAGAGATATCATAAAGAACACCTCAAAAGCCACCATTGCTGCGATTAATGTATAGTAAACAACATTAAGCAACACCTTTTTTAAATTTGCGTCCATTTTTTAACCTCCCTATAAATTTAGTTTATTTTGGTCTAAGTGTATACCAATTATGCGTGTATATTCTTTCCAATTATTGTAAAGGAAAAAAATATAAAAGTATTTTTATTCTTTACAAAATGTCTTTATGAGTATATAATCTATGTAATATTAAAATTTGAACAAGTCAAATTTTAAGTTGCTAATCGCAACCCCACGATAAATCGTGGTTACATAGATTGAAATCTTCGTCAGTTCAAATCAAGGTCAACTTCGTTGTACTTTGCTTGAACTTCCTTGATTATAATCTACGATTAAATATTATTGGTGGTTACATAGATTGAATTGGTCGTCAGTTTATATCAAATTACAAACAATTTCAAACGGCCATAGCAAAAACAGGAGAGAACAATGAGAGATTTTGGTGATGAGAGAATAAAAAGAATGTTGGAAAACAGACCTAAGTGTCCAAAGCGCGCGGTCATTACTGGTGGGATGCCTTATGGAAACAAAGATTTGCATTACGGTCACGTTTTAGGGATGTTTCTTTATGCCGACTTTATGGCGAGATTTTTGCGAGACAGAATTGGCAAAGACAATGTAATTTTTGTGTCTGGAACTGATTGCTATGGCTCACCTGCGTTGGAAACTTACCGCAAGAAATGTGCAGAGGGATATACTGGTTCTATCAAAGATATGGTTAGTGAATTTCACGAAAGACACAAGAAAGATTTGAAGACTTTTGACATATCTCTAAACTTTTTTGGTGCAAGTGCGATAGGCGATGCTGTGCCTTTCCACAATCAAACAAGTGCTGAAATCTTTAACAAACTATATGAAAATGGAACTTTGAAAAAAATGTCAACTTTGCAATTTTACGACGAAGAGAAAAAGACATTTTTGAATGGTAGGCAGGTTATAGGCAAATGTCCTTATGAAAATTGCTTGAGCGAAAAAGGCTATGCCGATGAGTGCGATTTGGGTCATCAATATTTGCCAAAAGAACTTATCGACCCAGTAAGTACACTTAGTGGCAAGCGTCCCGTTTTGAAAGAAATAACCAATTGGTATTTTGATATGCCTAAGTGTTTGCCTCTGCTTTCAGAGTGGCTAGACAAAATGGAAAAAACCGAACTTAGGCCATTTGTTTCAAAAGAAATCAGAGAGCTTTTAAAAAAGCCTGAAATTTACATTAAAAAAGACCAAATGGACAAGTTTGAAGATGTAAGATTT
>JBJEXU010000179.1:0-1928 GCA_051886095.1 Christensenellales bacterium
ATTGGGGTTATTGTGTGTATTTACGCAAGCGAAAGGTAAAATTTCAACACAGTTCATAGGGATTGCTTATTTTTGTTTTTACATATTCATTTCGTATACTCAAAAATATTATGGTGAAGCGTTGCTTTATTTGATTATAATGCTTCCAATGTATCTCTATGGTGTTATTCATTGGCTTGCTAATAGAGATAAAAAAGATAATGTTATAATTGTTAAAATTAATCTTTCAAAGAAAGAGTGGTTAATTTCTAGTTTATGCTTTGTTTGTATTTCGATTGGTGTATTTTTCTTGTTAAAAGTACTTAATACATCACAATTAATAATTAGCACTCTTTCATTTGTATCTATGCTTCCTGCAGTATATCTACTTATGCGAAGATGTAAATGGAATCAAGTAGCATTTTTAATAAATGACTTTATTGTTCCAATTTTATGGATATTCTTAGTAATACAAGGAGACATTTCTTTCTTGCCAATGTGTATATATCATATATTCCAAATTACTTATGATATTTATGGGCTAATTGAATGGATAAAATTGGAAAAGAAACAAAAAGAAAGTTAATAAGCATTGATTATAATTTAGTGGAGATTCTTTAATAGCGATGTTATGCAAAATTTGTAACTTTTGTAATTAGATACATACGTTATTACAAGTAATCAAACACATTAAAATAAAATCGAAGAAAGAGTATTTTAATAACAATTTGAGATAATAAATCAAAAATATAAAGGATATATGATATAAATGAAAAAAATTTACATACTGGAGCATTTTGATTTTTCCGATGAACAAATGTCACATCTGAAATCTCTTGGAGAAGTAAAATATTATGAAAAGGCGAATGAGGACCAAATAAATGAAGCAATAGAAAATGCAAACGCTATTTTAATTGATTGGTTAGACCCCGACTCAATTCTTGAGAAAATGAGAAAAGGACAATTCATTTGCTTGCCCTACACAGGCTATGATTGGATTAAAAATATTAATCTTGCAAAAAATAATGGAGTAGTAATTTCAAACACACCTAATTATTCTACGAATGCTGTAGCCGAACATCATTTGGCTTTAATTTTAGATTGTGCGAAGCATATTACAAAATTTAACAATATTTGCAAGTCTGGCGAAAGAGTACCGTTTAATCGTGGAATGGAACTAAGAGGCAAAAAAGTCGGAATTATCGGGCTTGGTAATATTGGCAAAAGACTTTCAGAACTATTATCTATATTTAATGTTGAAATTATGACTTTCAATAGAACTCCAAAGAATTTGCCAAACATCAAAGATGTTGACCTAACTACTCTACTTACATATTGCGATATTATTTGTAATACTTGTAGGCTTACACCGGAAACTAGAAATTTAATTGGTTTAAAAGAGTTAGAACTTATGAAACCACAATCTATATTAACATCAACTACTGGCGGGATTATAAATCTTGATGAATTAAACGAATTTTTGGGAAAAAATAAATTATTCGGAGTTGGACTTGATGATGTTGACCAGCAACAAGTGCCACAAAATTTATTAAAATACGATAATGTCATTTGCACTTATCATAGGGCGTACGATACCAATGAAAGTGAAAACAATAGAATTGATTTATGTATTGAAGCAATTGAGTCTTTCTTGAATGGTAATCCGATAAATATAATTTAACAAAAAAACCTCACTTGTGATATGTCCCTACTGGGCTCAATCATTAGTGAGGTTTTTTGAATTGGGGAAATTTCCAATCATATTTTTAATTCTAAAATTATTTTTAAAGAGAGTTTAGATATATGCAAGCTTGGGTGGCTGAGACTGCACCGTCGGAAACTGCTGTGCATACTTGTCTAACATCTTTTTTCCTTGTGTCTCCAGCAACAAACAAGCCTAGAGTTTTTGTTTTGGTCGTTTCGTCTGAAAGGAAATATCCTTGTTCGTC
>JBJEXU010000180.1:0-7166 GCA_051886095.1 Christensenellales bacterium
TATGCTAGAACGACAAGTGGTGGTGGACTAGTACTAATTGAAACAACCCCTTATACTTTGACAATTAATATAAATACGAGCGAATAATAATTGCTCAAATGAATGAATTAAAAATTTGTTTTATTTGTAAATAGTTTTGAGAATAATTAAATATTTGTTATAATTCTAGTAAGATATCTTACTAGAATTTTTTTTATTTAATTAGAATGGAGATTTAGTATGGAAAGAAAAGAAGCAAATAATGGTTTGCAATTAATTAAAATTGCCGGTATTAAATTAAAGGGTAACTTTAGTGCTTTATTTATGGGTACGCTTGCGATGACTACACCTTTAATACTCATCTTATATATGACAGCACTTATGTCTTTACTTTTTGCTATTTCTTGGATTATACCTATTGGAATTATATTATTTGCAATACTTATTGGACCTTTACAGGTGGGCTATATTAAATATTTTAATGCTGTTTTAGATGGTAAACAGCCAAGACTTAGAATGGTTTATTCTCAACTTAGGTTTAATATTTTTACTCTAAGAACCATTTATATTTCTACATTATTGCTTTTAATGTATATTGTTGGCGGTGTTCTTTGGATAGTTCCTGCGGGATTTGCAGTTTCTGCTTATTCTATGACTTTATTTTTCTTAGAAAAATTTGAGTATCCAAGACTTAGTCTGGCTATGAATGAGTGTTCTAGGAAAATGATTGGCAATAGACTTGCAATGTTTTCTTATAAACTAATATTTTATTTCGTTTATTTTCTATTATTTATGGTAGGACTATTATTTGTTGCACTTGTTTATACTTTATCTACCGAGAACTTAATTATAAGTTGGATAGTTGCTGTGTGTTCGGCTATTGTATTTATATTCCTATATACTTTTGTAACTGTATATTATCATTCTAGCAATCAAATTTTCTTTGAAGACGTACTATCAAAAGATGAAAAGAAAAGACAAGCTAAAGTACATTCTGTAAATATTAATAGCGCTAGCATTCTAGAAAAATCGAGTGATAATAGTAATAAGACTGACTTGAGTAATAAAGAAAAAAATAATTTAGCGAGTTCAGAAAATAAAAAGTCTACTAATCAAGAAAAAATGGTAGATAAAAATAGTAAATCTAAGAAAAAATCACAAGAAACTGAAAGAAGCAAATAAAATTAAGAGATTGACAAATGAAAAAATGTAAGAAATATTTAATTTTAATAGCCATATTTCTGGTTTCAGTTTTTGTCAGTATTGATAATAAGAAAATATTTGCAAAAGATAATGATTTTATAATATTTTCTAATTCTTATATTGAACTTGTTAAAGATGATGAAAATTATCAAGAAATTGTATTTAATATTGATGAAGATGTTTCTTTGAAAAATAATATTTATAAGGTTAATAGTGAAACTTTTAGTAAGTTAACGGGTGATAAGGTAACCTTAAATAGTGATACGCAGGTTGAAATTACTAGTGAAACTAATAGTATTAGACTAGAAAATAATCAAAATATTATTCGTATTGATGAAGATATTGTTGATGTAATGCCGGAATCTCTAACTATAGAAAATCAGGTTGTTGAGTTTCCTCTCGAGAGTGTTGCAGAAGCATTGGGCTATGAAATTAGATTTAATGATAATTCTATATTACTTTCACGACCTTTTCAAACCAAACGATTAATTATTAAATCTAAAAATACTCTAGATAAATTAGGTGCTATTCAATTTGCTGAAGGTTATAATGACTTACATATTTTTGAATATTCTTCCGAACAAGATACAATAGATGCATATAATTATTTTAAAGATTTGGATTATGTAGATTATGTTGAGGTAGATTCAATTATCAAACCGGCAAATATCAAGGAAGAAGAGATTACTGGACTTGGTGATGCCTTCTCGTATACTACTTGGGGCGCTGAAGAATTAGGAGTAAGTAATTATTCAAACTACTTAATTGAAAATATCGGTTTGCAAAATCTTCCTGAGATAATAGTAGCAGTATTAGATACTGGAATTGATACTGACCATGAATGGTTTAATAATAGAATTGCAAGTGGTGGCATTAATTATTCTCAGTCAATTAGTTCTACCAGTTATAGTTATGAGGACGTTTATGGACACGGAACACATGTTTCTGGAATTATTACTGATTTAACATTAAATAATGTTAAAGTATTGCCTATTAAAGTAATGAACGATGATGGTTATGGATATTATTCTTCAATTATTTTAGGAATAAATTATGTGGTTGAACTTAAAGATAGTGGTGCAAATATTTGTGCAATGAATTTAAGTCTAGGCAGTGCAAATGGAGTGGGTAGCGAAGAACACGCAGCCTATTCTGAAGCATTAAATAATGCTTATAATAAGAACATTCTTTCTATTGTAGCGGCAGGTAATGATGGTAGTAATGTTTCTAATCATACTCCTGCTAATATAGAAAATGTTATAACTGTATCTGCTGTTGCAAAATCTAATAATTTTTATTATAGACCTAATTGGTCTAACTATGGAAGTTATATTGATGTATCTGCTCCTGGATACCAAATTGAAAGTGCTTGTGTTGGTGGTGGAGTAGTATCGATGAGCGGAACATCAATGTCAGCCCCACACGTTGCCGGTGCGGTTGCACTACTATATTCTGATACCACCAAAAATTACGCAGTGGCGGATATAGAGGATTTACTTGATAATAATGCGATTGATTTGGGTGATGCTGGTTGGGATATTTACTTTGGTGAAGGTATAGTAAATATACAATATGCTTATGCTAATATAATTGATAAGGTAACATTTAGCAATACAAATACAGATTGCACAGAAGAATTTGATTTAACTTTGTCTTCTTCAAGTGCAAATGCTACAATTTATTACACATTAGATGGAACAAGTCCAAGTTTAACAAATGGAATAAAATACACCTCTCCAATCACAATTTCAAAATCGCAAAAAGTTAAAGCGATTGCTTATGTCTTAGACGAAAATAACAAAGTTATATCTTTTAGTAAAGAAAATAGCATTATTTATTGTTTCTCTGGAGAAGATATAGATGGTGCATTTATTGTTGATGATAACGGAACTTTGATATTATACGATGGAATATTAACTGAAATTACTGTTCCTATGCAAGTTAATGGTGTAACCATTACTTCTATAGGTGCTAATGCTTTCTCTTCTTCAAATGTAAAAGTCGTCACACTTCCTTCTACTGTCACAACTATTGGAAGAAATGCTTTCGCTGGTTGCACTACTATTCAAAAAGTTTATGGACCAGCTGTAACACTAATTGATATGTATGCATTTAATGGGTGTTCATCTTTTATGTATCTAACAGACGAGTTCTTCCCAGAACTTTTAACAATAAGTAAATATGCTTTTGCAGGTTGTTATAATATCACAGAAGTTAATTTAACAAAGTTAAACTTATTAGATTATTATGCATTTTACATGGGTATGACTGGTAATGCTAAACTTACTAGTGTAACTTTACCAAGCGTTAAAATTATTGGTGATAAGGCATTCTTTAATTGTTATAATATTAATCATATTAACCTACCAAGTATTGAAATCATTGGTTCGGGTTCTTTTAGAGAATGTGATATTATAAATATCTCGCTACCATCTGTTAAATATATTGGAACATATTGTTTCTATGTAAATGAAAATGTATTGACTGTTGATATGCCAGAAGTTTTGGTTTTAGGTTCTTACGCATTTTATTACTATGCAACTAAATTACATACAGTTAATATTCCAAAGGCGCAATTAATTGGAGAAATGGCATTTAGATTGTGTACATCACTTACAAATATTTATATGCCAGAGATTGTTGAAATTAGTTCGTGGGCATTTAATAAGTGTGCTATTACAGAACTAAACGCACCTAAATTAAGGTTTATTGGAAGACGAGCATTTAGTTCTGGAAATTTAACAAAAATAAATGTACCTAGCGTAGTAAGCATAGGTGATTATTCATTTGAATCTAATTCAAATTTGACTAGCATTACACTTTCTAGTTGCATTGAGCAAATTGATGATAATGCTTTTAATTCAATTTCTAGTTCTTGTCATTTTAATCTATATAGTGGAACTGTTGCAGAAGATTTTGTAATTGATAAAGGCTATAATTATACCGATTTATCTAATAACGGAATCTTTAATTATAATATAATTGATAATAAGGTTCATATTACAGGATATAAAGGAGTACTTCCAGAAACGCTCATAATTCCTTCTTACATAAATGACAAACCTGTTACAAAAATTTGCGAAGGGGCATTTAAAGATTGTTTAAACATCTATACATTAAATGTAGCCTTTTTGGAAACTATTGAGAAAAATGCTTTTCAGTGTTGTTCAAATCTTGAAACTATAATATTAGATAGAATTGTTAATATTGGAGAAAGTGCATTTGAAAATTGCGTAAATCTTTATTCAGTTGACATTCAAAATGTTGAGAACATTGGTTCTAGAGCATTTTATGCCTGTTCAAATTTATTTGAAATCAAATTCTCTACAGATATTTCTTTTATCGGTACAGATGCTTTGGGATATAGCATTGACGATGAGCTTATACCAACATTTGTAATTTATGGTTATGATACGACTGTGGCAAAAGAATATGCCGATGAAATGGGCATAACTTTTAGAGCAATGTTTAACAATTTAACTAAATATTATTACAATACTTATAACAACAATGGAAAAACAGAAATAATGATTTCTTTTGTAGATAGTTATACAACTGGGAATATTATAATCCCTTCATCTTATAATGGAATGACTATTTCTAAAATTGGTCCCAATGCTTTTAAAGATTGTTGTTTTATAACGGGCATTATACTACCAGAAACTATTAAAATTATTGGAACAGATGCGTTTTATGGTTGCACTATTTTAGAAACTATCAATTTAGATTATGTAACAACGCTTGAAGGTGGAGCTTATGGCACATTTAATGGTTGTTTGGGATTAAAATATATTTCTTTACCATTAGTTGAAAATATACCTAAATCTACATTCCATAGCTGTGATGGTCTTTTGGAAGTTTATATGCCAAAGGTGAAAGTTATTGGAGAGACTGCCTTTTATGAATGTTATGCATTAAGAAAAGTAGTTTGTCCACTAGTAGAAGAAATTGGTTGGTCGGCTTTTACTTATGATAGTAAATTAGAATATATTGACACTTCTAATATCAAAGTCTTGGGAACTCCTCAAGTAAACGGGAATGGAGATTATGTAATAACAGGTCAAATATTTGTTTATTGTTCTAAACTTACAGAAATGTATTTGCCAAAAATTGAAAAATTGGGTGATGCTTTATTTGGTGGCTCTAATGTTAAAAAAGTTGTAATTGGTAAGAATTTCTCTTCTTATTATAGTGTTCCTATTAGGTCTGGCATAACGATTTATGGATATGCTGGTTCATATGCTCAAACTTATGCCAATGCAAAAGGAAATCCATTTGTTGCCATTGACGAATTAGGAATTATTAATAATCTACCAGCAAGTAAAGATGTAAATCAATATGATGAAGTTACTCTCTCTATAGATGCTAAAGGCTTTGAACACACTTATCAATGGTATGAAACTTTAGATACTATAGAAAATGGTGTTGCTTTAATAGGAGAGAATTCAAATACACTTAATGTTAATACTTCTAATGTTGGAATTAAAAAATATTATGTTGTTGTTACTGATTGGGACAAATCTACAATTACATCTAATATTTGCTCAGTAAGAATAGGTTGTAAATATATAATTATAGCCAAAGTTATTGGAAATGGAACAATAACTGATAATGGAAATACTTATTTACTTGAAGGCGAAGATAAAACTTATACATTTGTTCCAGGTGTAGGGTATCATATTAAGAGTATTTTAATAGATGATTATGAACTTAATGTGGAAGATTATAATGACAATACATACACTTTTGAGAATGTCATTGAAAATCATAATATAACTGTAACATTTGAAATAAATAAATATAATATTTCTTTAGATATAAATGGTAAGGGTGCTATAAAATGTGACCAATCTTTAGAAAATATAAATTATGCAGAAAATAGAATTATTACAATTCAACCAAGTACAGGTTGGAGTGTAAAAGAAATTTATGTAAATAATGAACTCGTTGAATTGTCAAATAATCAAATTATACTTACAAATATTCAAGAAGATATTTCATTAAAAGCAATTTTTGTAAAAGATGAGGCAAGTTCAAATAATACATTAGGAATAATAATAGTAGAGATAGTAATGTTATTATCTGTTGCTATTTTCCTAGTTGTAAAAGCGATTGTTTACAAAGTTAAGACAAGGAATAATAAAATTTAAATTATATTTTATAGTTATTATAAAAAAATTCACTTTGTATTTTAAGCAAGTCCTTTTTAAAGGAAAAACTTAAATAAAGGTGAATTTTTTTTATTATATTAAATTAGATTCCTGTTCTTAAAAAATATAAAAATAAGTTTGAAATTAAATGATATAAAAATTTATACTGGTTTGTATTTGAAATTTATTTTAGTCTTTAATATTGTTTAAAAATGCTCTATTATTTTTTTAGAAAATTTTAGATAAAAACTAATATTTTAATAAAACTTTTACATAACTTATTAAATTTATCAAATAATAAAATTAGAATAATATTTGATAGGATATACATAATGAAAGAAAGTGGAATTGTAAGGAAATTAGATAATCTTGGAAGGTTGGTTATTCCTAAGGAAATAAGGCGAGTGCTTAGAATTAAAGAAGGTTCTCCTATTGAATTTGGACTGTTACCAACAGGTGAGATTGTATTAAATAAATATTCCCTTGTAGGACAGGTAAGTGATTATGCTGATGACTTTTGCAAAATACTCGGGGAGATATTTGATTGCATTGTACTTGTCGGAGATAGGGATAAAGTAATATCTTCTTATGGAATAAGCAAAAAACTTACACTTGGTGCAAAATTTAGTGAAGATGTGCTAGATATCATTGATAGCAAGTCTTGTTATAAATCTTGCAAGAAAGAAAATACAACTATTGTGCCTATTTTAGAGGGAGATAGTAATACATATTATAGCCAAATGATTTTCCCTATAGTTATACAAGGCGATGTAGAAGGTCTACTTATTTTGCTTGAAAATAAGGAAGAAAGATGCTTTGGAAATGAACACATAA
>JBJEXU010000181.1:0-1918 GCA_051886095.1 Christensenellales bacterium
TAACAAAACTTAATAAAAACTAAATACACTTTATATGCTTCTGTAGCTCAGTTGGCGTGACGCGTAAAGAAAAGTTGCCTGTGGCAAGTTTTTAGCCAAAGCGGGAGACACTTTAGGTGTCGACGGAAGACCTCTGGTCTACCTAAAACGAAAAGACTATACAATAACAAAACTTAATAAAAACTAAATACACTTTATATGCTTCTGTAGCTCAGTTGGTAGAGCAACTGACTCTTAATCAGTGGGTCCAGAGTTCGAGTCTCTGCAGGAGCACCATATTATACTTACTTCTCGTTTGAGACTCTCACTCTTTCAGTGTACTCGCACAATGCGTGTGTGGTGAAATGGAGTTCAGCATTGTGCGAGGGCATTCGCATAATTTGCATTATGCTCGGCACCGAGTCTTAAGCAGGAGAAACAATACTATAATTATCAATGTTGGTCTTAGTACTAGCAGAATAAGCACCAAATGGTGCTTTTTTTAAAAATATAGCAGAATGGAGAAATTATCTATGAGGAAATTTGCTAAAATAAAAGACAAGTTTTTAAAATATGGTCAAAAACCAGAAAATATAAAAATGCCAGTTAGAGCCACTAAACATTCTGTTTGTTATGATTGTTACTCTCCAATAGAAATTGATATTAAACCGGGAGATACAGAACTTATTTTTACTAATGTTAAGGCATACTGCAATACAGATGAAGGATTTATTTTAGCATCAACTTCTGGTCTTGGTAAAAGGGGAATTATTCTTGCTAATGGAATTGGTATTATAGAGAGTGATTATGCAGATAATGAAAGTAACGATGGTAATATTGGCTTTATGCTCCATAATATAGGTAAAGATGTTTTTCATATTAATGTTGGAGACAAAATTGGTCAAATTTTCTTTTTCAAATTTTTAACTGTAGATGATGAAGAAGAAATAACTAATATTAGAAAAGGTGGTTTTGGTAGTACAGACAATAATAAATAAATTATTATACATTAATTTAATTGTTTGTTGGGATTTTTTGTGATATTTATTCAAATATATGCATATTTATTTAAGTGGTATTAAAAATTAATACTACTTTTTTTATGTATAAAAATTATTTTAAAAAATTAATTTAAGTAGAAATTTAATAATAAAAGGAACAAATTATAAAATTAAAAACATAACAAATATTATGAAATGTTTTAATAATTTTATAGTCAATACTGATAATTTAAAAAATAATGCTAGGAATATAAAAGAATACATTGGTGATAACTGCAAATTTTGTGCTGTTGTTAAGGCAAATGCGTATGGAATTGGTTTAGAAACCGCTTGCAAGGCATTATTTGGCATTGCTGATTTTTTTGCTTGTGCATGCTTAAAAGAGGCTTTAAGTATAAGAGTTTTTGATAAAGAAACACCAATACTTATACTTGGACGGATTTCTAAAGAAGATTATAAAATAATTTCGGATAATAACATATCTATAAGTGTAGGCGAATTAGATAGTCTAGAGAATTTATCAAAATTAATTAATAGCCGAATAAATATACATCTTCAAGTTAATACGGGTCTCAATAGATTTGGGTTTAGAAATCTAAATGAATTTAAAAAGGCATTAAAAATTATATCGGATAATAAACTTATTAATCTAGAGGGAGTATATAGCCATTTTGCTACTAAGAAAAATGATATTACTTTTATAAATAAACAATTTTTAAGATTTTTGCAATTTAAGAAAAAAGTTACTAAAAAAGATGTTATTTTTCATATTGCAAATTCTTACGCAACAATACATTCAAATAAATATCATCTAAATATGGTTAGAAATGGTTTTCTTTTATATGGAAATATAAATAATAAAGTAGGTAATTTGCCTATTTTATCTATAACTTCTCAAATTATAAGCACTATACAAGTAAAAAAAGGTGATACGATAG
>JBJEXU010000182.1:0-1915 GCA_051886095.1 Christensenellales bacterium
TGATGGCGGGGATAATAATTATGTTTCCATTGACTTTGGAAAATTGGGTGTAAAAACATTATCTCTTAATTTTGCACCTCTTCAGATTTTAAAATAAGGAGATTATATGGATAAAAAAGCGAGAATGGAGAAACTTATACAACTCATAAATAAATACAACTATGCTTATTACACCCTTGATGCTCCGTTGATTTCTGATAAAGAATATGATGATTTGTACTATGAGTTAGTTCGTCTTGAAAAGGAAACGGGTATTATATTATCAGATAGTCCCACTCAAAAAGTTGGTGATGTTGTACTAGACAAGTTTAAGAAAGTAACTCACGAAAAAAGGCTTTATAGCCTTAACAAAGCCCAGAGTTTTGAAGAACTACAAGACTGGTTTGAAGAAATGAAAAAAGCCGGTGCTGATAAATTTACTGTTGAATATAAGTATGACGGACTTAGAGTTGTTGCTAAATATGTGGGAGGACTACTTAAAACTTGTGCGACAAGAGGTAATGGAATAGTAGGTGAGGATATAACTGCTCAAGTGAGAACTATTAAGAATGTTCCACAGTCTATAAGTTATAGGGGCAATGTTACAATAATGGGGGAAGTTATGATGCGACTTTCCGTACTTGAGAAGTATAATAAAACCAGTAATGAACCATTAAAAAATGCTAGAAATGCGGCTGCTGGAGCGTTAAGAAATCTGGATACTAAGGTTACGGCAAGTAGAAACTTAGATGCATTTATGTATGACATATTACTTACTGATATGGATATTAAATCCCAAGAGCAAGTTAATAAATTTTTAAACGATGAAGGTTTTGATACTTATAATTTCTTCCGTATTGTAAGTGAATTTGATGAACTTATAAATATTATAAATCAGATTGACGAAGATAAATCAAACCTAGATATTTTAATTGATGGTGTTGTAATTAAAGTCGATAGTTACAAAGTTAGAGACAAGGTTGGCTTTACTGAGAAATATCCAAAATGGGCAATAGCATATAAATTTGAGGCAATGGAACTTACTAGCAAAGTTAAAAATATAGTTTGGCAAGTAGGCAGAACGGGTAAACTTACTCCGGTATGTGAAATTGAACCTATAGAACTTGCAGGAGCGACAATCACTCACGCAACACTTAATAATTATGACGATATTATTAGGAAAGATGTTGCCATTGGAAGTACTGTTTTTGTTAGAAGGAGTAATGAAGTAATTCCAGAAATACTAGGTGTTGCCGAGCATTTTGATAGCAGTGTTCCGATTTCAAAACCTATTGTCTGTCCTTGTTGTAATTCGGAACTCGTATATGACGATGTTAATATATATTGCCCTAATAATTTATGCCCAGATAGAGTTGTTGCTAGGCTTACACATTTCGCATCAAAAAATGCAATGAATATTGAGGGTCTATCAGATAAAACAATTAGACAACTATATGATATTCTCAATATTACTAGATTTTCTCATTTGTATAATTTATCGTCCAATGAACTAGGTGTATTAGATGGCTTTAAATCTAAAAAAATCAACAATCTTCTAAGTAGCATAGAACAAAGTAAAAAGCCTAAATTAAGTAATTTTATTTTTGCACTTGGTATTAACGGTGTTGGAGAAAAAACTGCTAAAGATTTAAGTAAAACATTTAAAACTCTTGATAATTTAAAGAATGCAACGCTAGAAGACTTGTTATCTATTAAAGATATAGGCGAAGTGATAGCCCAAAACATTGTAGACTTTTTTAAAAATGAAGATAATATTAGACTTGTTTCGGAATTGTTAGATTGTGGCATTGTTATTCAGGAGATTGAAAATAAAATAAATTCAAATAGTTTATTTACCGATAAGTCGGTTGTTCTAACTGGAACTTTAGAGAATATGACAAGAGATGAGGCAAGTGATTATTTGGAAAAATTGGGA
>JBJEXU010000183.1:0-1902 GCA_051886095.1 Christensenellales bacterium
TAATATCAGCAGTTTTATTTTCTTTAATCTTATAAGTTCTAAATCTATGTGCTTCGTCTAAAATACATAAATTCCAATCAAATTGCTTAAAGTCATCTGCGTTTGCAGTTATATAATCGTATGTTGTTTAAACAATTCCATTATGAAAGTTCTTTAGGCTTTGTCCATAGTTATCGCTGACAGGTCTTTCTCTACTATCTAAAATCACACATCTTAAATTGAATGTTCGTATAATGCTTGTTAACCAATTATTTGTTACTGTGGACGGAACAATAACCAAAATGCAATTATCGTTTGGTTTGTATTGTGTAAGTATTAAAAGTGCTTCCATTGTCTTTCCAAGTCCAGCTTCATCAGCTAAAACAAATCCTTTAACAAATGGATTTGAAAGTGCGTAAGTTGACGCATAAATTTGATGCGAAAAAATCTCTATACCACTACGCAAATATTGTGGCACAAGATTTTCAAGTTTACCAAGTTCAAAATCTCCGCTCATCTTTTTTATCGTATGATAAGCCTGTAAATTGTTATTTATCATTAGCACTTTTCCTTATGTGCTTATTATAACATATAACTTTAAAATTTGGATTATTTTTAATAAAAATTAAAATATTTTATATATAAATATATTTAGATAATAAATTAAGGTTTAATAATTACAATATTCAAGTTTTTACTTTGTGCTTTTTTTATTGTATAACCCGTTCCACCACCTTTACCATCGTATAAAGCAATTACAAGAGAAGAATTATTAAGCATATAATCATTACGCTCTAACATGCAGTTATCAGTGTATTTATCATAAAGACAACGGACACAATCGCAATGAGTTAATATTTCCTTATATCTCTCAATCTGTTCTGCTTTCCAAACTTTGTATTGGTCTTTGCAAGGAATTGCTCCAATAAGTTTTATGTGTGGATATGTCTTTTTTAATTCCAAAACCATTTCAGCACAAATCATATCAAAACCGAGAGCCATACCAGAAATAAATGTCGTATATCCGTTTTCAATTGCCTTTATAATTTCCATTTTTAATTGTTCTTTCATCTTCATACATCTTTCATCTTGTTCATTAAATCCCCAAGGCAAACTCTGTGGTCTATGCCCAGTAAAACAACAAGTGATTTTCGACAATTCTATATTTTTCTCTTTAAGTATATTTCTCATTTTTTCTAAATTGTCATTCATCATTTTTCTCCTTAATTATGTTTTTACATAACTATAATATCACACAACTTGTAAAAATGTTATGTTTTTACATAATTAGTTAAAAAAATAATTATGTTAAAATGTAATTAGTTAAAAACATAAGGAAATAATATTGAATATGAGAATGAAAGTATCACAAGCAGTTGCAACAAGAATTAGAGAAATTCTTGCAGAGAAGAATATGACCCAATATAGATTAGAGATGAATTCTGGTTTATCAAAAGGCACCTTAACATCTCTTATGTATGCAAGATATAAAGGTGTAAACTTAACAACTTTAATTACAGTTATTCGCACTCTTGGAATTACAATAGACGAATTTTTCAAAAGTCCACTTTTTGATGAAGAAAATTTAGATTGCGATTAAAAAATAGCACTAGGATTAAAATTTCCTAATGCTATTTTTATTTAGTCTTCTAACACCACCACATTGACTTTCTTTGTGTAAGCCGTGCAAGCATCTAATGCTATCATATTCTTTGTAATGAATGGTTCAAAATTTGCCTTGTCGCCAAATTCTTCATATTTATTTGGATTTTGTTCGTGCCAAAGTGCTGAACAATGCCAGTGTCCGCAAACGATTGTTTTGTTTGGTTCATAGATTTCATATCTAAATATTTCCACAGGATTAGACCAACGAGCCTTTTCCCAGCGTTCTTTTCTTGCTGTTCGCCATTCACTATCATAAAA
>JBJEXU010000184.1:0-1898 GCA_051886095.1 Christensenellales bacterium
ATCAGTTTTAGTTTTTTTCTGAGGTTTTACCTTTTTCCTATTATCTTCCATCGTCTCTTGTTCAGGTATTTGAGATAAGTCAACACCCACACTCTCTATCCTGCCACTCTCAACTTCTTGTATGTCTAATGTATCTATATCATTAAAGACTTCAGCCTTATCCGATTCCAAATTTACCGATTGCTTATTAACAACTTCTTCATTTTTAGCCCCACCCTGTTGCATAGCATTAGTTTTGGCCAACTTTTTATTTTTAGTTGTATTTATTTTTTTCTTATTACTCATTTATTTCCCTTTTAGTCAATTTAAAATTGCCATTTAAATAAGACTAACTCTAATCTTATTAGATTTATTTCTATTAGTATATTAACATATACTAACTTTTATTTCAAACATTTAGATTTAATTTTGTTAACTTAAAACCACAAATTAACATATAATTTATTTACAAATGCTTGAAAAAATTAATATATAGTGGTATTCTAATAGAAAGTTTATGTCAACAAAACACTAATGATTGAATTAGCAATAACACATAAACTCTAATATTAATTTTTCCGTTATTAAGCAAAGTGGCGACTTGTGAGGAAACTAGACATAATATGTCCGATGTGGTTTAATCGAATATAAACCAACAAAAGTGGATATTGTTTACTTATTCTAAATAATGCAATATCAATTAGGGTGGAACCGCGGTGAATAATCGTCCCTTTCATAAAGTCTATTGTGTAGATTATTTGAAAGGGCTTTTTATATGCAATCACACAATTACTTTAAAAAAAATAAAAATTTAAGGAGATTATATTTTATGAGTAAAGTAACAATGGATAAGATTGTCAACCTTTGTAAAAACAGAGGCATAATTTTCCAAGGAAGCGAAATTTATGGCGGTATGGGTAATACTTGGGATTATGGCCCAGTTGGCGTCGAAATTAAAAACAATATTAAGCGTGCTTGGTGGAAGAGATTTGTTCAAGAAGACCCCAATACATATGGAGTTGATGCAGCAATTCTTATGAACCCAAGAGTTTGGGACGCAAGCGGTCATACTCAGAATTTTTCCGACCCAAAGATGGATTGCAAATCTTGTAAACAAAGATTTAGAGCAGATAACCTTATTGAAGAACATTCCAAAGGTCAAATCTCTGCCGAAGCAATGACAAATGAGGAAATGGAAAATTACATAAACGAAAACAAAATAAGATGTCCTCATTGCGGAAACTTTAATTGGACACCAATTAGACAATTTAAGTTAATGTTTGAAACAAGCAGAGGCACTCTTGATGGAGAGAAAGATATAGTATATTTAAGACCAGAAACTTGTCAAGGCGAATATGTTAATTTCTTAAATGTTCAAAGGAGTATGAGGGCTAAAGTTCCTTTTGCAATAGCACAAATAGGTAAGTCTTTCCGTAACGAAATAACCCCCGGAAACTTTATATTCCGTACAATAGAATTTGAGCAAATGGAACTTCAAATGTTTTGCAAAGATTCAGAGAGTTTTGATATTTATGCTAGTTACAAAGAAAGAGCAAAACAATTCCTACTAGACCTAAACTTTAATCCCGAACATTTAAAATTTCACGACCACGACAAACTAGCCTTTTATGCTAAGGCTGCTTGCGACATATTCTATTTATTCCCAATGGGTTGGAGTGAACTTAATGGTATTCATCATAGGTCTACACACGACTTAAGTCGTCATCAAGAATTTAGCGGTAAATCTATGCAATATCTAGACCCTGTTACCAATGAAAAATACACCCCAACTGTTATAGAATATTCAATCGGTGCAGATAGACTAATGCTAGCAGTTCTAACAGAAGCATACAACGAAGAAGAACTAGAAAATGGCGAAACTAGAGTCGTTCTAAAATTACACCCTGCTATTGCACCAT
>JBJEXU010000185.1:0-1896 GCA_051886095.1 Christensenellales bacterium
ACTCCAGTATTAGTTTTGTCTATTTCGCTCATAGTGGTGATAGTAATCGAATCTATAAGCTGATGTTTTAAATCGAACACAACTTTGTTGCTAAGTTTAGAATAAGAAGAATTGACAAACATTTTGAATGTTTCTTTTATAAGTAATACACCGATTAAAATTAAAGCGAATTTAATCGCGTTATCAAAATCAGCTTCTGCTAAAAACGCCATTGTGTTTCCGCTAATTATAGGTTCTATAAATCCCACAAGTGTAAAAATTAGAATTGAGAAAATCCCAAATATAAAAGTGGCTTTATATCTTTTATAAAAAGAAAATGTTTTCCACAGATTTTTGTAACTTATTTTTTTCTTTTGTTTTTTTGACATATAAATTCCTTATCCTCTTATTTTATCTTTTGTGCATTCACTCAAGCAATCGTCTATGTATTTAAATGCTAAATTTCTAATCTCATTATGCTTAATGTCTTTGTAAGGATGGTTAGCGGAGACATCAAATCCCAATTGTTTATATTGAAATAATTGATTTCTACATCGCTCGTTCATATCTACACCAAAAGCAGTCCTAAGACTATGTCCCACTTCACTTGGCATACTCCTATCCATATAAGACATATCGTGCATTGGTGCAGGTGTTCCATCTTCTTTAACCCTAGATTGACTTAATCTCTCAGCCTCTCTTTCGGCGACATAATATCTAAATTTTATCTGTTTATATGCTTCTGCATTGAATGGCTTTCCAAATATTTGTTCATAGTTATTTGTGCCAGCGGGATAATCTAACTGAACTCCATTATATTCACTCATAGGCATAGGAATGCTTCCAATCGCACCACCTATGCAAAGTCCTCCAATTATTTCTGGTTGTGCAAGGGCAAATCTTTGAGCAAAGACACCACTTGCAGAATATCCGTGCATAAAAATTTTGTCATCAAGTTTTTTGCTTGTTAATTCAAATATTTTATTTTTTGCATCTTCTATTGCACTGACTAATTGCAAATCTATTCTTTGTTTCTCTTTTGGTAAATTTTCATCAAAACACTCGTGGCTAAGTTGCTGAAAATATGGTCTGCTATCTATTCCATTTGTTGGCAAAATTGGCACTAATATCGGCGATTTATTTGCACTGCCATTCATTAAACTTAAAATATTTTTTGTGGTTAATTCTGCCGACTGATACAATTTATTAGGATTTTCTTCATTATTGCTTTCTACAAACAATGTGTCGCCATCTTGCAATCTATTTGGCACACACAAAATGTATGGAAAATGAAAATCTTTTCCATTAGGTTCAACTATAAAAATAGCGTAGTCGTTTGTTTTATAAATTTCTTTCATTTGTTATTTTTCGCCTTAACTTTTCTATAATTTTTTTAAGTATAACATAATTTTTAAAATTATAATATAAAAATTAGATTAAAAAAAGCAAATGTGTTACAATTAAAAAAATAGCGAGGGAATTTTTATGAAGAAAAAACTTAGTTGGTGGCAGATTTTATGTTCTGTCGTTGCGGGGATTTTGGCACTTCTCATTTTAGTTGTTGGCAGTTATGTAATTTATATTTGTGCACAGTATTACAGAATTGAAGACAATCAGGCAATCGAAATAAACAATAATAAGGAAACAAAAGTTGCTCTAAATTCAGAGTTGAAAATTTCCACCTACAACATAGGATTTGGAGCGTACACACAAGACTTTTCGTTCTTTATGGATAGTGGCGAGACTCTTGATGGCAAGAAACTACAAGGAACGGGAAGTGTGGCAAAGAATAAACAAACGGTCATCGACAATACAACAGGTGCGGTTAATACAATATCCACGCAAAATGTAGATTTTGCTTTCTTCCAAGAGGTGGATGTCAAGGCTACTAGAAGTCACGGATACAACCAATATGAG
>JBJEXU010000186.1:0-6950 GCA_051886095.1 Christensenellales bacterium
TAAGACCAAACAAATAACTAAAGAACAGTATGATTTAGGACTTGAGAGGGCAAAAGAGATATCTTTACTTAAGAATAAAGGAAAGATAGAATTTCAAGAGGACTTGCAAGGTTTAAGTACTCAAATCATTGTGCCTGATGAGAAAAAAAGATAGAAAAATAAATTAAAAATAACAAACAAATGGCTTCAGTTTAATTGAAATAATAAAGGATATTATTATGGAAAAAATTTCTGTTCTAATGAGTGTTTATAAAAATGATAGACCAGAATGGTTGGAGATAGCAATTAAGAGTGTGGCAAACCAAACATATAAACCCAATGAGATAGTTCTTTATGTTGATGGTGAGGTATCCGATGAACTTAACCAAAAAATTGAAAGTTTAAGCAAAGAAATAGATTTTTTAAGGGTTATTCGTAATGAAGAAAATTTGGGACTGGGTTTAACCTTACAAAAAGGGATTTACGAATGTAAAAATGAGATAATTGCAAGAATGGATAGTGATGATTATTCATTGCCTAATAGGTTTGAATTGCAGGTTAAACATTTAATAGATAATAACTTGGATTTGGTTGGTAGTAATGTAGATGAATTTATAAATGATATTAATAATGTTGTGTCGTGTAGAGAGGTTCCATCATCACTTGAAGACATTAAAATATTTGCAAAGTCAAGAAGTCCTTTTTGTCACCCAAGCGTGATGTTTAGAAAGTCAAAGGTATTAGAATCTGGTAACTATCAAGATATGAAACTTTGCGAAGATTATTATCTATGGGTAAGAATGCTTCAACATAATTGCAAAATGGAAAACATAAATCAATCGTTAGTAAGAATGCGTGTTAGTTCGGATTTATATGCTAGACGTGGCGGACTTAAGTACTACAAATCTCAGAAAAAATTGTTTAAGTATATGAAAGACACTAAATTTATTAATGGATTTACATATTTTAAAAACAAAGTAATTAGATTTACTGCACAAGTACTTCTGCCTAACAAACTAAGACAAAAATTGTATGAAAAAAAGTTAAGAAAGAACTGACTCGCTACATTGAATAAATAATAAAAAACTATAAGAAAACCTATGAAAAATATTAAAATCAAACAATTCTCAGAAAAAATAAAAAGTAATAAATTTTTTCTCCCAATGGTCATATTGGGGGTTCTTTCGCTATTGTGCTTGTCAGAATTAATAGTTTCGATAAGAAATTTAATGCTGGGGATTTTTGCATTCGCATTTTTGCTAGTGTGTATTTTTTTGAGTTTTGAGAAAAGTTTTTATGCTTTAACTTTTTTATTTTGTATAAGGGGTTTGGGTGGAGAATTCTTTACTTTAATGTGGTTTAATTTGTTATGTTGTGAAGCGATTTTAGTTTATGGGATAAAATATTTTGTTGATGTATTGAGAAAAAAGCAAAAAATATATTGGGTTCCATTGTCCTTAAGTGTTGTTATATTAGGATTTACTTTTATTAATTTTAATTTACAAAGATATGCCCAAATATTTGATTTTATCTTGCTTTTGTGTATGGGATACTTGTTGTTTGTAAACTTTGGGAAGATTAAGATTCTAGATGTGTGCAAATGTTTTTTTGTGGGAATTGTAATATCATCGTTTGTGGGGTTGTTTTTTTGGACTATTCCATCAACAAAGTATATTGTAATTTATGGAGAAAATCGTTTTTGTGGTTTGACGGATAACCCTAACCATCTTGAAATTATGAATGTAATTGCTTTGTCGATGTTAATTTATTTAGTAATCAAGAATAAAATTGGTTGGGTTAAAGCAGGTTTTTATTTCGTCTGTTTTGAAGTGTTTGGTCTATTAACACAATCCAAAACATTTTTAATTTGTCAAATAATTCTTTTAATTATTGTTTTAATATGTATGATTAAAAGAAATAAAAGAACAGGTTTAATATTTAGTGCAATTTTTCTAATTCTAATTATTCTAATATGCATTATTTTTAGCGAAAAAATTTTAAAAATTATTGAAAGATTTACTCAAGATTATGGATATACTAATTGGTTAGATGTAGTAACAACTGGTAGATGGAGTTTATTCAAGGCTTATTTTAATGATTTTATTAATAGTGGAGTAGTTACTATTTTATTTGGTAAGGGTTTGACCTCACCAATAACATTTAAAAATACTATACATAACCTTTATTTATATCTACTATATTATTTGGGTATTGTGGGCATATGTCTTGTGATGGCAATTTTAATTTCTTATTTATTTATTGTAAAAGAAAAGAAAAAGAGATTTGAATTGATAAATTTTTTGCCTATGTTTATGTTACTAGTCTTGGGTGTGGCGGAAAGAATTTTTTTTACATCAACCTTTATAATTTTTATACCTTTTATATTTTTGTTTGATAATGAGAATAAACAAGACAAAACAAGTGAGGATTTGATAATGCAGAAATTAAAATATTTAAAGTTTAAAGATTTTGTTTCTATGATAGGACTTTTGTTGGTATTTATTCCTGCTATAATAACTAAATTGTTTATTAGAGATTTTTGGCTTGTGTGTGAAGACGAAAATGAAGCAAGAGATAATGGTTATTGGTTTTTTAAATATATTAGTGAAAATCACCCTAAACAGAAAGTGGCTTACGCGATAAACAAAAAATCTCCCGATTATAATAAGGTAAAAGGTTTAGGAAAAATTATTTCTTACGGTACACTATCGCATTGGTTTTGGTATTTGGTAGCAGATAAAAATATTAGTAGTCAAAAGGGAGGCAAACCCAATGCCGCCGTTTGTTATCTATTTGAAGTGGTGTTTAAATTAAGAAAAAATAATAGAATATTTTTACAACATGGAGTAACAATTAATGATGCTAAGTTTATATATTATAACCAAACTTATATGAGAATGTTAACAACTTCTACATTTCAAGAGTTTGATTATATAAATGAACGCTTTGGTTATCCAAAGGATTATGTAAAATTGTTAGGTATGCCTAGATTTGATAATTTAAACAATAATAATCTAAAATCCGACCAAATTCTTGTTATGCCGACTTGGAGAAATTGGATTTCTCGAGAGGTTGAGTGTGAAAAGTATGAGGGAACTAAAATATTTACTGAAACTGGTTATTATAAAACATGGAACGAGTTTCTTAATTCTAAAGAGTTAGACAAGTGGTTAACTAAGAATAAGAAAAAGATTGTGTTTTATCCTCATAGAAATATGCAAAAATATATTCATTTATTTAACACCACTAGTGAAAATATTACTATTGCTGATGTGAACAATTATGATGTACAAACTCTGCTTAATGAAAGTAGTGTATTAATAACCGATTACTCATCAGTTTTCTTTGATTTTGCTTATTTAGAAAAACCTATTATTTTTTATCAATTTGATGAAGAAAAATTTAGAAAAGGTCAATATGCTGAGGGCTATTTTGATTATCATAATAATGATTTGGGTTTTTGGACAAATACAATTAAAGGTGTTCTTGAGAATTTAAACAAAATAAATCTACAAGGCACTCTTTGTAATGGAAAAAAATATTTTAAATACATAGACAATAAAAATTGTGAGAGAAATTATTTGGCTATTAAAAATTTAAAAAATAATAAATTAAAAGATGGCAAGAAAAGAAAGAACGATTAAAAACAGCATTACTGCTGTTGTTAAATATGTTATTAAGTTAATATTACAGTTTGTTTTAAGAACTGTTATTATTTATAAACTCGGTGTGGAATATGTCGGGCTAGATTCTTTATATGCAAATATTATTTCTATGTTATCTCTTGCTGAATTAGGTATTGGAACTGCCATTGTATTTAGTATGTACAAGCCAGCATCTGAAAATGATATAGAAAAATTAAAGAGTTTAAATAATTTTTACAAAAAGATTTATATGATTATTGCCGTTGTTGTTCTTGTGTTGGGTCTTGCAATAATGCCATTTATTAAAAATTTTATTAGTGAAGAGCCTAATGTTAATGTAAATCTTTATGTGGTGTATGCTATTTTTCTTGCTAATACGGTTATAAGTTATTTTGGAGCACATAAGCGATCGCTTCTATTTGCTTTTCAAAGGAATGATATTGAGAATAATATTTTAACTATTGCTACAATCTTAATGTCTATATTTCAGATAGTTATGTTGCTTTTATTTAAAAATTATTATTTATATGTAATTTTAATCCCTTTGTTTACTTTATTTGATGTAATTCTATATGTTTGTGTTGCTAAGAAATTATATCCAGATATAACGGGAAAGTCGGAGCCATTAGACAAAGAAACTAAAAAAGAAATAACTAAAAATATTATAGCAACTAGTTGTCATCAAATTGGTGCGGTAATTGTTTTAAGTACTGATAATCTCTTAATTTCAAAATTTTTTGGACTTACTGCTTTAGGAACTATATCTAATTATATTTTAGTATATAGTGCTATTGACTCTTTAATTAATATATTTATTAATGCTTTGCAAGCAAGTGTTGGGAACTTGATTACTACAACTAATAAAGAATATGTTTATAAAATATACAAAATGTTTAATTGGATATTTGCTTGTATTGTTGGTTTCTGCTCTATTGCTTTGATGTGTCTTTATAAGCCATTTATAAATATTTGGGTTGGAGACACAGAATACAAAGTAACATTTGGGTTAATATTTGCTTTGGTAGGTAAATTTTATTTTATGAAAATGAGAAGTTTAACAAATATGTTTAAAAACTGTGCAGGGCTTATGTGGAATGATAGGTGGAAACCAATTTGCGAAAGTATACTTAATATCGTAGCATCACTTGTTTTTATTAAATTAATTGGCGTTGAGGGAATATTTGTGGGAACTATCGTTTCTACTATTTGTGTGCCTTTATGGGTTGAACCTTATGTGCTTTACAAAAATTATTTTAAAATGAGCGTTAAAGATTATTTTGGAAAATTTGCGTTATATACACTAATTACCTTAATTGCTGGCGGAGTTACATACGGGTTATGTGCTATTTTGCCAGAAGTGGGATTATGGTGGTTTGTGCTTAAAGTTGGAATATGTGCAATTGTACCTAATGTAATATACCTACTTGTTTATCTAAAAACTGATAATTTTAAAATGGCTTGGAATTTTGCTAAAAGTTTTATAAAAAAGAAAAAATCCATAGCAAACGAAATTAATAGTGATGAAAAATCTGATTAATATTTTTAATTTATTTATCTTGACTATGTGAATATTTATTTGTTAAACTAATTTAGTTTAGCATATAATTTATTAATGAGTTCTTAAGATGTATTAAAGAACGAGTATATTTAGGAGTTTATTTATGAAAAGTGACTTGAAAAAATTGCCTCAGCATTTGGCGTTGATTATTGATGGCAATGGCAGATGGGCAAAAAAACGCGGTCTTACCAGGTCTATGGGGCATCGTGCTGGGTTTAAAAGATTAGAAAAGATAACTCACGAATGTTTTTATGATTATGGTATTCCTATTATTAGTGTTTATTGTTTTTCTACTGAGAATTGGAATAGACCTAAAGAAGAAGTTGATTACCTTAGAGAAATACTTACTAAATATGTTAGTAAAGATTTTATAAAAAAATATCCAGATGTTAAACTAAATGTTATGGGTGATTATTCTAAGTTCGGTGAGAGTATTGCTAAAAATATTCAGCAAACTAAGGAAGATACTAAAAATAATACTAAGTTTATTCTTAATCTTGGAATTAATTACAGTGGTCAAGACGAACTTGTATATGCTGTTAACAATATCATTAATGAGGGTATTACAAAAGTTGATAGGCAGGTAATTGAGAACCATCTTTACACACAAGGTCAACCTCCAATAGACTTTATGGTTAGAACTAGCGGAGAGTATAGACTAAGTAATTTTATGCTTTGGCAACTTGCTTATGCAGAGTTTTATTTTCCTAAGTGTCATTGGCCTGCGTTCACTAGTAAACAATTAGAAATTGCTTTGAAAGAGTTTCAAAGTAGAGATAGACGCTTCGGGGCTATTAAAGAATGATTTTGTTTAATAGTTTAGAATGTTAATGATTAAACTAAACTTTAATTAAAATATGAGTTATGCATAAAATATAAATAAAAAATCTTCTACATTCAAGTAGAAGATTTGATTTTAAGTAAGGATAAATATGGAAATAGGGATACTAGAGTGGATTAATGCTAATCTGCACGGAAGTAATTTCGTAAATTATTTATTTAAGTTTATTACCTATCTTGGTGAGGACGGAATTGCGTGGGCACTTGTGGGAGCCATCTTGTTATGTTTTAAAAGAACTAGAAAAGCGGGACTTATAATGCTTGCTGGTTTTGCTACTGTTGTGGTAGTTAATCATTTAATTTTAAAAAATATTTTTGATAGACCTAGACCTTTTTCGGAGAGTAATGCCCTTGCAGAATTTATAACTGGTATTGGAATGAAACTTCCTACTTCCAGTAGTTTTCCTAGCGGACACACGACTATATCTATTACTTGTGCAGTAATATTAACTATGTGTTTTGGTAAAAAAGGTGCTTGGGCATTTATTCCTGCGACCCTTATTTCGCTAAGTAGAATTTTCCTTTGTGTTCATTATCCATCAGATGTGCTAGGTGGAGTTGTTGAAGGAATTATACTTGGAGTGGTTGTTACTATTGTTGGTAGATTGATTCTAAATAAATTAGAAAAATGGTGGTTAAATAAAAAGAACGCTAAGAAACTTACTAACATTCAAGAAGGTGTAGTTGTACAATCAAAAGAAGATGAGAGAGAACTTAAAGAAAGTAAACCAGATTTAAAAGAAACTATTAATATAGATAATTCTCAAGAATGATTTAAGAAAATAAATTTTATACAAAATTTTATATTTTATAAGAATTATAATTTGAAAAATGCTTTATATTAGAATTAAAATATGAAAAAACACCGAAAATAAATTTTTTCGGTGTTTTTATAAATGATTTATTATGCCAAAATAGTAATGTCTCTG
>JBJEXU010000187.1:0-1859 GCA_051886095.1 Christensenellales bacterium
ACCAAAAATTTTATCTACTACTCACAATTTTATTTTGAATATAATTCAAATAAAAATTGATGATTATTAAAACTATTAAACCACGATTTATCGTGTTTGCGTCTACCAACATAGAATTAGAATATTTAATTTTAAATATTGCAATTTATACTTATATTAATACCAATATAAAAAAATTCAATTTTTCTGCAATTTTCTAAAAATTATTAATAAATTTACATAATTTTACGCAAAATTTACATATTTTTGAATAAATTTTTATAAAAATTATTATAGTTATATTTTTATAACTATCGTAATAATAGTAAATTACACCTATACAAATAATGATATTAATTCATTATTTTTGTAGATAATATTTATTAAAATTTTATAAAGAAAAGAATAACTAAATACTATTCCATCGCCTGACACATAGTTTGAATAAATAATAAAACATCTTATATAAATAAATATATGAAGAAAATTATAAAGAAATAATATACTAAATAAATATCTTTTAATCAAAATTATAAATAAAAAAATAAAATATTCTATTTTAAAATAAACAAATTAAAAAAAATAATAACGATTAAAAATGCAAATTAATTCTCTATCTCTTACAAACTTCAGAAATTACTCCAATCAGAGTATAGATTTGAAGCCAAATTTAAATGTAATAATAGGAAAAAATGCTCAAGGCAAAACCAATTTACTTGAGGCAATTTTTCTGTGTGCAATAGGTCGAAGCCCAAGAACAACCAAAGACAAAGACCTAATAAAATGGGAATGCACTTATTCCAAAATTTCGCTAAATATAGCCAAAAAACTAGGAAAAAACACTATTGATTTGTACCTTTTTTCCAATCAAAACAAAGCTATAAAAATTGATAAAATTGGCATAAAAAAAATAGGGCAATTGTTAGGCACTTTCAATGCAATTTACTTTTCACCCGACGAATTGAAACTCATTAAAGATAGCCCCGAAGAACGCCGTAGGTTTATGGATATAGACTTGTGTCAATTTGACAAAACTTATTTTTATAATCTAAATCACTACAATCAAATTCTCCAACAACGAAATAAATTACTTAAATCAAGCGACGAAAAGTCATTAAAAGACACTCTTCCTATCTGGAATGAACAGCTTGCCACTTATGGCGCAAGTATTATAATGTCTCGACTTAAACTTATCGAAAACCTAAAAATGCACGCAAAGAAAATTCATAATTATCTAACCTCAAATACCGAAAATTTGGAAATTTCGTATCAAGGTTATGTAGCAGACAGCGAAAACGAACTTAAACTTTTGCTTCTAAAAAAATTGGATGAAGCATTTGAAAAGGACATACATTTAGGTTTCACAACCGTTGGACCGCATAGAGACGATATAAAAATATCTGCAAACAATATCGACCTTAGGTCATTTGGAAGTCAAGGTCAACAGCGAACAGCTTCACTTACTCTCAAACTTTCCGAACTCGAAACGTTTAAATCGGAATTGGGTGAGTATCCAGTATTACTTCTCGACGATGTACTAAGCGAACTTGACGAAACCAGACAAACCAAACTTCTTGAATTTACAAAGCCAATTCAAACACTGCTTACTTGTACCGATTTCAATTTTAAAATTCCTCATACAAAATACTTTATAAACGCCGGAAAAATTGAAAAAATAGAGACTTTTGAATAAGATAATATTTTAAAAGTATAATTTATAAAAAAAGTTAGTTATGTCTTGCTGAGTGGAGTAACGATAGTTACGTAACCGAAGCATCTATGTGATATAACATTATAGAATAGTTTTTAATTAAATTAAAATACAAATAATAATTTAAATAATAAACAAAAAAATACCTTTATTTAGGTATTTTTTTGTT
>JBJEXU010000188.1:0-1852 GCA_051886095.1 Christensenellales bacterium
GGCTTGGAATAGTTGCGCTCTCTTCTTTGATATTCTTAATCATAAGAAAGAAAATTAATTTGTACGATAGGCTTACTATCAAAGAAAGTTTAAACAAAGACACTATACAAGGGGTTGTAAAATTCATCATAAAAACCATTTGGGTAACCCTTCTTATTGAATTTATCGGTGCCTTGCTACTTTTATATAGTACTATATCATTTACTCATTCTTTTTGGAAAGGTTTATATTTCGCAATTTTTATATCGGTCTCTGCTTTTTGTAATGCAGGAATGGATATACTGGGAAGTGCTGGTTCAGAATTTACAAGCCTATATTCCTTTGCGGGAAATATCACAATGTTATTGCCTATAATGATGTTAATTGTTATTGGCGGAATCGGATTTATAGTTTTGCTTGATGGCTTCAAAAATTTCAAATCTAAACAACACACAAAAGTCGTCTTGCTTATGACATTAATTCTAATTTTTGGCGGTGCTATCATATACACTTGTTTGGAATGGAATAATCCAAATACCTTAGGAAATATGAGTGCTGGGGAAAAATTTTTGAATGGATTCTTTCAAAGTATTACCACAAGAACGGCCGGATTTGCAACACTTGACCAAAATTTACTTACAAAAGGAAGTCAAGTTCTCACAATATTTCTAATGTTTATAGGCGGTGCACCCAATTCCACCGCTGGAGGCATAAAAGTCACAACTCTATTTATTCTTTTTCTTTTCCTATTTAAACTACCAAACGAATCGGGAGATATTAGGCTGAAAGATAGGAAAGTTAGCAAAAAAATAATTATGAAAGTTTTTAGATTGGTTTTTTACTCAGTTCTCGCAATTATTCTTGGCGTAATACTTGTCAGTCTATTCGAACCAGAAAGTATTTCTTTGGAGAGTATAATTTTTGAATGTGTTTCAGCCTTGTCTACTGTTGGACTAAGTATGGGGATAACTCCTATTTTAAGTGTGGGGAGCAAATTAGTTTTAATAATGCTTATGTTTATAGGAAGAGTTGGTCTTTTGACCATTGCTTTGGCTTTTTCGAGCAGAAGTTTCAATTCTAAACAACCAGAAATAGAATTTTCAAATACCGACATAATCATTTAAAAATTTAATTTTAATGAATAAAAAACTATATAATAAACAAATATTTTAAAACTTAAGATGTTTGCTTAAAAAACAAACAATTTACATAAATTAATAAAATTAATTAATAGGACAACTTATGGAAAAAACAAAAAATGTAAGCAATATGAAAGATTTTTTAGTAATAGGACTAGGAAGGTTTGGCAAAAGTGTTGCCACCGAACTTTTTTCAAATGGCAAAGAAGTTTTGGCAATAGATAAACTTGCCGGCAATGTGGCAGATTTGGAAGGAAAAGTATCTTCTTCGGTCGTTGCTGATGCCACTTCACGAGATATTCTTTACTCATTAGGAGCACAAAATTTCGATTGTGCTATAATATGCATTGGAGAAGAATTGGAATCATCTTTGCTAGCAGTTCAAACTTGCAAAGAACTTGGAATTAATTATATAATCGCCAAAGCAAAGAGCGACCAACATTCACAAATTCTGTATGCCTTAGGGGTGGATTTGGTAATATTTCCAGAAAATTTCGCCGGAAAGAAACTAGCAACAATGCTCACCTCTCCAGGAATAAACGAACTAGTAGATTTAACCAACAATTTCAAAATTTTCGAAATGCCAACTCCAGAAGTTTGGCAAAACAAAACTTTGCGTGAAATTAATATGCCAAAAAAGTACAAAGTATCTCTTGTAATCGTTAGGAGAGACAACGAGATTTTGTCTCCCGACCCAGATATGACATTAGCAAGTGGAGATTTTCTTGTACTTG
>JBJEXU010000189.1:0-6913 GCA_051886095.1 Christensenellales bacterium
CTCCAAGCAATTCTCTATCTGCTTCAAATTTATCTTTAAACTCGGCACTATAATCTACAGCAGATACACCATCGCTTTCATACATTGCTTGAAAATCAACAAGACCCATAAAAGAGACTTCTTTACCATTTGCTTCACTACTAACTATAGTAGATTTAGCACCTACAGAATAAATTCTATTTACATTATTTTCATTGGTAGGCAATTTTAATTCAATAACCGATTGTGTAATGCCAACATTTTTCCTGACACTACTAACAACCTTTGTAAAATTTGGCTCAAACACCATCTCAACCCCCTAAATTATTTAGTTCTAAAATAGTATATTAAGCCTCTTTAAAATATATGACTAACTTTAAAATAAATTTTTTCTTGCAAGAAACAAATTTATTTACTTTTTAAATTTAATATAATATGTTAAACTAATTAATAAGGAGTAAGCCTATGAAAATAGTATTAATTGTATTAGATAGTTTTGGCGTTGGAGAAATGCCAGATGCAGATAAATTTGGAGATATAGGTAGTAATACTTATTTAAATATATATAACAAAACCAATGTAAGATTAGATAATATGGTGTCTTTGGGCTTAAATAATATTGACGGAATTAATTTGTCTAGTGATAATACGATTGGTAATTATGGAAGAATGAAAGAATTAACTTTTGCTAAAGACACAACCGCTGGTCATTATGAGATTTGCGGATTAATCCTTGATAATCCGTATCCTACATTTCCAAAAGGTTTTCCTCAAGAACTTATAAATACCTTAGAAAAAGAATTGAATGTGGAATTTATAGGCAATGAAGTGGCATCTGGAACGGAAATTATAAAAAGACTTGGAACACAGCATATCAATGAAAGAAAGCCAATCATTTATACTTCTGCAGACTCAGTTCTTCAAATCGCAACACATATAGATGTCTTTACACTAGAACAATTATACTCAATGTGTGAAAAAACAAGAAAAATATGCCACGGCAAATATAACATTGGTAGAATTATAGCAAGGCCTTTCGACACTAATGAAAATGGTGAATTTTATAGACTGAAAGCAAGAAAAGACTATGCACTTGAACCTCCAGCATCTACACTGCTTGACAAACTAAAAAGCAATGGATTAGATACAATATGTATAGGCAAAATTGAAGATATATTTTGTTTTAGAGGAATAACAGAGAGTTATCATTCTAGAAATAATCCTGATGGCATTAAAGAAATAATTAATCAGGTTGCAAGAAAAGACATAAACGGATTAATATTTGCCAATTTAAATGATACAGATATGTTATATGGTCATAGAAATGACTATAAAGGATACGCAAAGGCTTTAAAAGAATTTGATGATGCTTTGCCTACAATAATAAATTTACTAGACAAAGATGATATTCTAATAATTACTGCCGACCACGGTTGCGACCCAACTACACCAAGCACCGACCATAGTAGAGAATATGTACCTTTGCTTGTATATGGTAAAAATCTTAAAAACAATATTAACTTAGGTACTTTAGAAGGTTTTGATAACATTAATAAATTCATCTTAAATACATTAGGTATTGAGAAACATCAAACAAATATATCTAAAGTGTTAAAGTAAATAAAAAAAAATTTAAAAAGGAAATTAAAATGGCTACAGCACACAATTCAGCAAAGTTAGAACAAATTGCAGAAACTGTAATTATGCCGGGCGACCCACTAAGAAGTAAGTTAATAGCGGATACTTTTTTAGAAAACGCAGAACTTATTAATAATGTTAGAGGAGTTCAGGGCTATACTGGATATTACAAGGGTAAGAAAGTAACAGTAATGGCAAGTGGTATGGGCAATCCTTCAATGGGCATTTACTCTTATGAATTATTTAAATTCTATAATGTTGAACGCATAATTAGAGTTGGCTCTATTGGGGCAATGAGAGAAGATATTAAAATTAAAGATATTGTACTTGTAGATAAAGTTCTTACAAACACAAATTATAATAATTTCTATATTCAAAATGGAGAAACTTATATAAAGGGCTCGCAAACACTACTTGACAAAGCCACTAATGTGGCTAAAGAAAATAATTTAAAATATCATATTGGAAATACACTCTGCTCAGATACTTTCTATACAGATGAAGACGAAATCTCTAAAGCAAGAGAGAATAACCTACTAGGTGTAGAAATGGAAGGAGCATCACTTTATATAAATGCAAATAGACTTAAAAAAGAAGCCTTAGTTATTTGCACTGTTTCCAATAATTTAATTACAGGAGAGGAAACTTCTAGTGAAGAAAGACAAAATGCTTTTACAGATATGATTAAACTTGCTTTGGAATTAGTTTAATATAAAAATTAACATTATTAAAGGAAAATATATAAAGCAAATATGACAAAATTATGTTTATGGATTTTGACAATTTTATCGTTTTGTTTATTAATTTTTGGTTTTTTTCACATTCCAATTTTGACGGCCTGTGGAGTTAAGTTTCCTGAGCGAAATTTCTTATGGGGACTGACAATTTTACCAATAGTCATTGTGTCTGCATTACCCTTTATATTTTGCGTTTTTGCCCTCATAAGAAAGAAAAAATAATCAAAAACAAATAAAAAGCACAAATAGAAAGGAGCATTATAAAAATTCGTTTCTTTCTATTTTTTCTATAAGTTTCAAAATTAACAACCTAATAAATATTTTTGACTTTTTATTTATTTATTTAGACTTCTCAATTTTTTCAAGAAAGTTTAGATTTCGTTTGGAGAAAGTTAGTTTATATTGTTTGGTATTCAATTCAATCTCACCTTTATAAAAAATTCTAAGTTCTTTAATCTCTCCATCTTTAGTTTTATAACTAATATCATAGAAACTATAGCCCATAATATTAAGTAATGGGTTAACATAAAAAATATTGTTTTTTACATATACTATACCAATAAATAATAATATTATAATAAAAACACATATAAAACAAATTTTAGATAGGTCAAAAGTAAGAGCAAGCAATACAAACAACGAGAAATAATTTAAAAAGTGTTGGTCGGTTAAATTTTGCTTTGATAAAACTGTTATTTTCTCAACTTTATTGTCCTTAGAATTAATAATTATAAGAAGTCCAACAACCCCTATTATCGTAAGCACAATTAAAGATATTAGAACAACAGTATTTGTGATATTAAAATGTAAGTTCCCATTAATTATTTCAACCACTAAATTTACAAGAAATAAAATATACATTGGAACAAATGCAGATATAAATAAAATTATTTTTGCCATATTTAATTATTAACAAATAACAATTTTATATAATATATTTTCAATTAAATTTTTATAAATTTTAATAATTTGTTTTATATAATTTCTTTCTTAAAGCATCTTCTACGCCTATGTTGTCTAGCATCAAAGCCTTTCCATAAACTTTGTACTGCATCGTTAATTTCTAGTTCTGGACCTGTTTCGCAAATTTTGATACCATTCTCAATACACTTTTGAAGCATTGCATTCATTATTATTGCAGGAACACCTTTTTTCTGTTCTTCAGGTTTTACCGCTATAAAATACATTTCAAGTGTATCATTTTTACCTCTTAAGGCTTTTAGTAGTCTAAAAATTCCAAATGGTAACATTCTTCCATTTGATTTTTTAAGAGCCTTTGCTATTGATGGTACTAAAACAGCAAATCCAATTATTTTGCCCTCTTTATTTTTAACTGAACAAATGTAATCTAAATGTACTAATGGAATATAATCATTTACCGATTTTACAATTATTTCTTCGGTAAGTGGTACAGTGCCATATAACTTAGAAAAAGCCTCATCAATTACTTTAAAAGCCTCTAAAGCGTCTTGTTTTAGGACTTTTCTATCTTTATACATAACTAATTCATAGCCATTGCGTTGTTTTAAATGTTCACTAATTCTAATAAGTTTAGCGTCAAGTTCATTAGGAACGCTAACTTGATACTCTACCCAGTCTATATCTTTAACTAGCCCCAATTTTTCCATATGTTTCAAATAATAAGGATAATTATAGAAAGTAATAGACATATTTAATTCTTCAAAACCTTCTACCAACATTCCTTCGTGGTCTAAATCGGTAAAGCCAATAGGTCCCATTGCGTGAGTTAGACCTTTTTCTTTACCCCACTTAACTACTTCATTAAATAACGCAGAAGATACTTCATAATCATCAATAAAATCAAATCTTGTAAACCTAATCGCTTTAGTACCCCATTTAGTATTTGCGGAATGATTAATTAAAGCACCAATTCTGCCTACAATCTGATTACCTTTATATGCTAGAAATAGTTTGGTTTCGCAAAAAGCATAAGCGGGATTTTTCTCTTTAGTAAAAGTATCCATTTCATCATTAAAAAGAAATGGAACATAAGGTTTAACATTTTTATACAATTTATTGGGGAAATCTACCCATTTTTTTAAATCTTTTCTATTTAACACTTCTTTAGTAACAACACTCATAAAACTTTTCCTTTAATTAAATAAAATCTTTTATAGACTTGCCATTGATTTTAGGTGAAACTACCATACCTATAGTACCCGGTCCGCAGTGTGCACAAACATTAATAGGAATTATGCCTGTTATAACGTTTTCTTTACCTAATTTCTCTATGGCGTAATCACAAATATTATTAAAAGTTGCCGGACTAGCATCAAAAGATATAAATGTGTAATCATATTTCTCTAAAGGAAATTTAGGCAATATTAAATCTAATCTATCTTTAAAAGTCTTTTTAATATTCCTAACCATACAATCTTTCTTAAGTTCTCCATCGACTAAATTAATTGCAGGCTTAATTCCAATAATATCTCCAATAACTGCAACTGCTGGAGATATTCTACCTCCATTTTTAAGAGCAACTAAGTTCTCGGGAGTAAAGATTATATAACTATTTTTCTTTCTTTCCTCAATAAGTTTTACAATATCTGATACAGCAGTTCCTTTATTTATCTCATCATAAGCAAATAGAACGTGAGATAACATTAAAGACGAAACACTATATGCATCTATAACCGTTAATTTACCTGCAAAATTCTCACTTGCAACATTTGAAAATAATTGATACATAGAAGAAAGTTTGCTAGATATAGTAAAATGTATAATATGCTCATAACCTTTAGCAAAAAGTTTATCAAAATAATCAATAACATCACCAAGTGGTGGTGTTGACGTTTTAATCTTTTTATTAGAACGCATTGCGTCTTTTAACTCATCTTGGTTAATAGTTACCCCATCTAAATATTCTTTACCATCAATAATAACATTTAAAGGGAATACACTTATTTCATAATTTTTAAACCCTTCATTGTTTATTAAACAGGAAGTATCTGTAGATATTAAAGTTTTCATATTATCTCCTTAAAGGCTTTTAACATTTGTAATTTTTTAAAATAATTATAAGTTATTTTATCATAATTAGAATACCACACAAAAAAACAATTCAGCAAATAAATAAACTAAAGTTTATAAAAAATGTTGTAATTTCAACAACTTGATACTTTAACTCGTAATGAAATTAAAAAAATTACAAATATTTAATTGTAATAAGCAATCAAATTTTGCTAAAATAAAGATATGAATATTTCTAAATGGTTAAATAAAAATTGCGAAAAACTTAATAATAAAAAGGTAGTTATAACAGGTGCTACTGGAGGACTGGGAAAAGAAATTTGTTTTCTTCTTGCAGAACTAAAAGCAGATTTAATTCTTGCTTGCAGAAATTTAAAATTATCAGAGCAATTAAAAACGGATATTATTAGCAAGTTTCCAACTACTAAGGTGGATATAGTGGAGTTAGATTTGAGTAATCTAACAAGTGTTAGAAATTGCGTTAAAGAACTTAAAAAATACAACGGCATAGATATTTTAATTAATAATGCTGGAGTATACAATGTTCCCGTTAAAAAATTAGATAACGGATATAATAACATTTTTCAGATTAATTTTATTAGTACATACTATCTAACCCACGAACTTTTGCCAGAACTTGAAAAAAAGGAAAATTCTAGATGTATAACCCTTGGCAGTATTGCTCATAACTACTCTAAAATAGATCCAAAAGACATAGACTTTTCTCAGCGACACAAGCCTAGCAAAATATATGGAAATTCCAAGAGATTTCTAATGTTCTCATTATATGAATTATTCCAAAATACTAATGTGAAATTATCAATAGTTCACCCAGGAGTTACTCTTACTAATATGACTAACCACTATCCTAAAGCAATTAATTGGTTTGTAAAGTTTGGGATTAAAATATTATTTCCTAGCCCTAAAAAGGCAACTTTGAGTGTGATTTATGGAACTAATCATAATACTAATTATCACGAATGGATAGGTCCAAGAATATGCAATATTTGGGGAAAACCTAAAATAAGCAAATTACATACCTGTACAGAAGAAGAAAGTAAGCAAATTTTTGAAATTGCCGAAGATATTTATTCTAATTTAAAGAATAATAAAACCAAATAAACTCTTAACACTCTTTTGTGGCTATTAAAAAAGTTCTAACACTATCTAAGTTAGGACTTTTTTCTTAAACAATTAAACTTATGACTAGGTCTTTATTCTATTAGTACTTTCTTCCTTGTACATAGCCAATAAATTAAATATACACTTAGTATGACAGCGTATACACAAATAATTACGCAAATCGTCATAAGCCAAGAAGGAATAATATTCCCATAAATACTAAATGATAATTATAACTTTTGCAAAATTAATATTTTTAATTGACTTTACAAATGGAATTTAAAATGTTAAAATTTATTCATAAATATGGAGTTGTACCGAAGTGGTCGTACCGGGACGCACTCGAAATGCGTTTGTCGAGTAATCGGCACGAGAGTTCGAATCTCTCCAACTCCGCCACAAAAATTAGCACACTTTTTGTGTGCTTTTTTTGTTGCTTAGTTGGA
>JBJEXU010000190.1:0-1843 GCA_051886095.1 Christensenellales bacterium
GTCAGAAACAACATTATCTTCATGTATATACAGTCTTCCAACATCTCTATAGTATGGCTCATTAGGATACATATCTATTGTTTTTTTTAAAGATTCTCCTAATCCAGACATTTCATGAACCGCTTTATTTCTCATTTGATATATTAAAGAAATTATTTGGTGATCTTTTGCTATAGATGTAGCAAATTCTTTACCATACTTGTTGCTTAAATATTTTAAGATTTCGTTTGATTTACATCTATTTAACAAACTCTTTACTGTTATATTATCAAGATATCCCATATCATCTATTGACACCTCTTTTTCTGGTGGAAATCCATCAATTAATACACTTTTATCAATCAAATCTTCCACCCTATAATAGAGAGTTATAGGTTCAACTTCATTTATATAATTGTATTGTTTCTGATGCCTTATAACAAAATCGCAAAATGTTTTCCTTGTGTTTTCTGTAGGATATTGAGATGATTCTTGAGCTAAACAATCTATTAAAGAAAATATTCCAATAGATTGGAAAGTTACATCTTCAATTCTATCAATTATTTTAAGTTCCTTATATAAAAAATCCCTAGCTTCTGAAATATTTTTTAACAGCTCCTTTCTTTCATCATAATTAGGATCAATTTTAAATTTTTCTAATATTTCACGTTCAGGCATAATCTCCTCCTTATGTTAATTATATCACACTAATTATATTTTTATTTAAGTCAAATTACATCTCAAAATCTTTTTCTTTTCTGCGTTTCTTTCGTTCTTCGCGTTGGCGTTTTAGTTCTTCGTATTGTCGGTCGAGTTCATCATCGGTCATTTCTTCATAGGCTATTGGTTTTGGTTCGGTTATTTCGTTATTAAAAGTGTTATTGTCTATATGGTAGGCGGGAATATCTTTTTTGATATATTCTTCGCTATCATATAGAGTTGTGTCATTAAAAAGACTATCCAACAGTTCTGCACCTTCGTAGTCGAGTTCTTGCTCGATTACTGAGTTATAGTGCAATTGGGTAGTCTTCGCGTCTTTATGTCCAAGCAAATGTTGAACATCTTTTATATTCCTTTTATTCTCAATTTGCATATTTGAAAATGTTTGTCTTAACATATGGCAATGAAGTCCAAATTCTTGCCTAAAGCCGTGTTTCTTGGCAAACCTAAATACTCGACGAGTTGCGTCATAACTGCGTATTGAGCCATCGTCGTTGCAAAATACAATGTTTGTAGGTTTTGTTAAAGATTTACCTTTAACTTGTTCTTTGCACCATTGTATTTTTCGCCATTGTTGCAAAGCATCAATTACTAGTTGTGGCATTTTAATTGCTCGTTTACTGCAAGTTGTCTTTGTGCTTGATATGATATTCTTTCTACCAATGATATTAAGGTCGTTATCAAACTCAACATCTTCGGTTAATCCTTGCTCAACAAACAAAGCACCTTTTTCAAAATCTATATTTTCCAATTTTAAGGCAAGTGCTTCGCCAATTCGAAGTGAAGCCAACATCATAACAAGTGAAAGTGGTTTAATAATGTCTGGACCATCATCTAGCGCACGAATAAACCTTGCTCTTTCAGCAATAGGGATTGCTTTATAATTTTCATTATTTTTATGTTGACCTTTGCTATCAATGCATGTCTTTTTATATCTATTGCTCACTTTGCATTTTAGGGTAGGATTATCATAAGCAAGTCCTTGTTCAATTAAGTGCTCATAAAATTGATTTAACAAAAACTTTATTCTCTTAAGAGTGTTCGACCTTCCTTTGTGGTCTTGCAAAGATTTGGTCAAAATCGCTTGAATAATGTTTGTATTAACTTCATTTATTTTCATATTTCCAATCGCTGGAAGAATGTG
>JBJEXU010000191.1:0-1840 GCA_051886095.1 Christensenellales bacterium
AAATGAACTAATCTATATTTCACCAATAACTAAACAATATACCTTTAATAAGGGTGGACTTTATAAGGTCGAAGTTACCGACAACTTTGGCAGAATAACCACACACGAATTCAAGTTTGATAAAGACTTGCCACTTGGTATTCTTAAAGGTGTTAAAGATGGTGGAAAAACAAATGGAGATGTCACCTTTACTTATAACTCAAACAAGTACACAGCTGTGGTATATGAAAATGACATTCCAATAGAGATAAATGAAATACTAACAGAAGATGGTAGAACTTCAAAAATAGAAATTAATACAAAGGAAAACATAAACAACAATTATAAAATATTGCTTTATGATTTAACCGATGAAGAAAATTTCAACACATATAAATTCACAATTAAAACAGTACTGCCTGAATTAATACTTAATGGAGTAACCAATTTTGGAACAACCTCAAGCGATGTATTTGCAACTTGGGAAATTCAAAGTGGATGGTCTGCAATTTATACTTTAAATGAACGAGAAGAACTGAGATATTTAAACGGTCAAATATTAACTGCTGAGGGAGTTTATCAAATCACATTAACTGATGAATTAGGTAACAAAACAATCAAAACTTTTGAAATAGATAAATCGCTCAATTTTACAATTTACAAAGATAATCAGGAAGCTGAAATTGAAGAAATAAGATACACAAATAAAAGTATAAAATTCGTGGACAATGAAACATTGCATATAGAAATAACAAAAGATGGTAGCACTTATCCCTATGAGTTTGGCAAGTACTTTAATGATGAGGGCGACTACATTGTAAAGATATTTGATGACTTTGGAAATAGCAAATATTTTGAATTCACAATTGATAAAACAAAGCCCATTGCCTCTCTAATTGGAGTGGAAGAAAATGGCACAACTTCAAACTTCGTTCAAGTTGTTTGGGAAGAAAAATTTGTCACCGCAGAGATAATAAAAGATGGACAAAATATAGGCAATTATTCAAGTGGCGATGAAATAAAACTCAACGGAAAATATGAAGTAATTGTAAGCGATAGAGCCGGCAATTTTGTGAATTTCAAATTCACTATTGACAATAAAATCATGTATGATATCAACACATTCAAGAGTGGTATTTCTAATGGTGGTATACGAATTATTGCAAAAGAAAATTTAACAATTCAGATGTATAAAAATGGCGAACAAATTGAATATTTGTTTGAACAAATTTTGAATGAAGATGGCTATTATCAATTTGTTCTAACTGATGAAATCGGTAACCAAGAATACTCTGATTTTCTTATCTTAAACACACCGATTAAAAGAATTGAAACTGAACTTCATGAGAGCGTAACAGTCACTGAAATTCAAAAAGATGGTGCTGTTCTAGAAGTCGAAATTGTGGACAATATTCTCTACCTTGTTGATGAGGGAAATTATCAAGTGACCGTCTATGATAATTCAGCAAATAAGTCTTTCAGTTTTAAATTAACACTAGACACTACACCACCAACAATTGAACTCGTTGGAGTTGAAAATGGTGGTGCTACTAACAAAGAAGTTAGTACAAAAAATCCGTCTGAAAAGCCTGTTATATTAACAGTAACTAAGAGCGGAACTGAATTTGAATATGAACTTGGTGGAAAGTTAAAAGATGCCGGAGATTACAAAATTGTAGTCACTGACATTGCAGGAAACCAAAGCGAATATGAGTTTAGAATTTACTATTCTTTCAACGGAGCGACCATTGCACTATTTGGTGGAATGCTTGCGATTGTTGTTTTAATAATTATATTCCTCGTAGGAACAAGAAAAGGATTTTTCAAATTTTGCAAATACCCACTGGAATATATTTTAAAT
>JBJEXU010000192.1:0-6857 GCA_051886095.1 Christensenellales bacterium
AGAATATTGGATTTATAGATAGAACTAACCCAGACAACCTTGGAAAATATGAGATTGATTTCTTAGTAACTAAGAAGAAACTTGACCTTATCATTCGTCAATGTTTCAATGCTTTGGGAACAACTGAAACGGTTAAAATGCTTGACCATATTAAAGAGATTGGTTACAAATATTCTACCATTGGTGCAATTACTATTAATGTCTTTGATATGGAAATTCCAGAAGACAAGAAAACTCTTGTTGAAGAAGTTGAGAAACAAATTGCTGAGAATGAGAAATTCTATAAGCGTGGATTTATTACAGAGAATGAGAAACTAGATAAAAATATTAAACTTTGGAAAGATGTAACTAAGAAACTTGAAGGATTAGTTATCAAGAAAATGGATGTATTAAATCCAGTTAGAATGATGGCTGAGTCTGGAGCCCGTGGTAACGCAGGACAGGTATTACAACTTTGTGGTATGCGTGGTATTATGGCTAATACATCTGGTAGAAAGGTTGATATTCCAGTTAAATCTAACTTCCGTATGGGTCTTACTCCACTTGAATACTTTATATCTTCTCGTGGTGGTAGAAAAGGTCTTGCCGATAAGGTTCTTAAGACTGCTGACTCTGGTTATTTAACAAGACGTCTTGAAGCAGTTGCACAAGAAGTAATAATTTCTCAAGAAGATTGTTTCCATGAGAATGGCGAAAAGACTAAAGGTATGTATGTTTCTGCTATTGTTAAAGATGGAACTCCAGTATGTTCTTTACAACAAAGAATTATTGGACGTTATACAGTAGACGATGTTGTTGACCCAAAAACTAAGAAAGTAATTGTTCCTGCCGATACAATGGTAACTCCAGATATGGCTAAAGCAATAGTTGATGCTGGAATTGAGAGAGTAAATATTAGAACTGCACTTACTTGTAGAGCAAAACACGGTATCTGTGCTAAATGTTATGGCAAGAATATGTCTAATAATAAGATTGTTCCACTTGGTGAACCTGTTGGTATTATTGCTGCACAATCCATTGGTGAACCAGGTACACAGTTAACAATGAGAACATTCCATACTGGTGGTGTTGCAAATGCTGCCGATATTACTCAAGGTTTGCCTAGAGTTGCAGAAATATTTGAAGCAAGAAAACCTAAGGGTGTTGCTACAGTTTCTGAAGTCGCTGGTAAAGTTGTTGTTAAAGAAATGGCATCTCAGAATAAAGATGGTGGCAAATACTATGAAGTTATCGTTAAGAACTCAGATGGTGATGGAAAATATATCATTCCTTATGGAGTAGTATTGAAAGTTAAAAATGGAGATGTGGTTGAGGCTGGTTCTGTTTTAACTGAAGGTTCTATTTATCCTAATGATTTCTTAAGAACTAGAGGAGTTAACGAGGTTCAGAATTACTTGCTTAACGAAGTTCTTGCTACATATTCTTCTCAAGGTGTTGAACTTAATACTAAACACGTAGAGATAATAATTCGTCAAATGCTTAGAAATGTTAAAGTTGAAGATAGTGGAGATACTGATATGCTTGTTGGGGATATTGTTGACCACTTCAAATTCGAGGCAGAAAACGATAGAATTGTAAGTGAAGGCGGTGTTCCTGCTACTGCTAAGCGTCTTGTTCAAGGAATAACAAAGGCTGCATTAAGTAATCCATCATTCCTTGCTGCTGCTTCATTCCAAGAAACTTCAAGAGTACTTACAGATGCTTCTGTAAAAGGTAAAGTTGATAATCTTGTGTCTTTGAAAGAAAATCTAATGGTTGGTAAACAAATTCCAGCAGGTACAGGTTTCTGTAATATTAAAGATTTGAAATTTAAAGATACTAGAGAAGAAGAACAATCTATTAACGATATGGACGAAGATACAAATAAATTATTTGAAGATAATGAAGACTTATAAAATACTAAAGACACCTAATTTTAGGTGTTTTTTAGTAAATATATTATGTTTAAAAAATTATAAAAATTTTACAAATAGGTATTTACAATTTTAACAAAATAATATATAATATAATTGTATTAAAAATAGTTGTGGTAGTAATAATTGGGTGGATTATTAAGAAAACTATTATAACTATATGGGAAAGTGAGAACTTTTAAATTGGGGGAAATAATTATTTCAAAGGAGAAATGTTATGGACCAAACAATTAGCGAAGTTGTATATAGAGGACGAATTAACAGTTCAGTTCGTGCTTGGAATGAACAAATGAATGGAAGTAATAATGTTAGTGGTGGTACTATTGTAGCCAGTGACGGCAATACATATAAGAAAGTAAAAGGTAGACTAGTCCCAGTTGTTGAAGGAAATAAAACCCTTGAAAGAAGTGTGAAGTTTTTAAATTCTAAACTTGTGAAAGATGGACTTATTAACAACGCTAAAACTAGTGAGGCTGTTGAGGCTAAAACTGCTGAAGCTTCAGAATTTGCTACAACTATGTAAGTTCTTAATTGTATGTCGGTTTAAGTTTGGTTGGAGTTAATCTCTAAGAAATTTTAAGGCACTCTTTTTTCGGGTGTCTTTTTTGTTTTTTTAGAGTAATAAAATTTTTTAAAAACTTTAAAATTGTTCATTAATTATTTTTATATGATTATATATATTTAATTAAAATATATAATCTTTTAAAATCTTTGTTTTTTCTTTGGTTTATTCAACAAAATATGTTAAATTATGTATAGTAACTTAGTAAAGGTGTTTTATGAAAAAGGGATTAAAAATTACAATTTCGATTGTTTCATTGCTTCTAATGCTTTTAATTATATTCTTTTGCGTTTATTATTTCTGGCCTTGGAATAAGGATTTTTTTGATAACGCAACTGAAGAATTTTCAATTCCAGGACTTGACGAAGGTTTTTGCCCTCAAGGAATGACTAAAATTGAAGGATATGACAAATATTTAATTAGTGGTTATATGACTGACGGGTCTCCTTCGAGGTTTTATGTAATAAATGCAGAAGATAATTCCATTGAAAAATACGTGACTCTTAATATTGATGGTAAACAATTTGATGGTCACGCGGGTGGAGTTGTGTCCTTTGGTAGCACCATTTGGACGGTATCTTATGTTGGCGATAGGGGTTATGGCTTTAGATTTATGCTTAATGAATTACTTGTAGCAGAGAATGGTGAAGAAATTATTGTTGATAGGGCTACAGATTGTTTTGAAACTTATAACAATGCAGATTTTGTATTTGCTTATGATGATTATTTATGGGTAGGCGAATTTTACAAAGAGGGTAAATATGAGACCGATGAACAACATCACCTTATAACTAGAAGTGGAGAGATAAATACAGCCATTGTATATGGTTTTAAGATTGATGAAAGTTATAAATTTGGACTATATTCTTCTTTTCCTAAAAAGGCATTATCTATAAGGGGACTTTGTCAAGGTATGGCTGTAACTTCTGACGGAAAATTTGTTATGTCTACCTCGTATAGTATACCTGATAGTAACATATATTATTATAAAGACGTGCTTAATGAAAATGCTCATAACAAAGAATTTAAAGTTGGTCTTACTCAAGTAGACTTATGGTATCTTGATAATTATTCACTTATTAGTACAACTAATGCTCCAGCAATGTCTGAAGAAGTGGTTGTTGAGAATAATAGGGTTTATATTTTATTTGAGAGTGCTTGTAAGAAATATAAAATGTTTAATAGGAAAAGACTTACTAATGTATATAGTTTACCTGTAACATATTTAGAAAAGTAAAAAAATTAATAAAATAAGAACGAATAATTTTACAATATGTAAAAAATGTGTTAAAATCTAATAAATATGTAGAAAATATAATGTAAGAGTGGTGATATGAGAAAATTTACTTATCCAGCAGTGCTTTTCTTTAATGAAGAGGAGAAAAATTATATTATTGCAATGTTTGACTTAGGACTTGTTACCAATGGCGAGACTGTAGAAGAAGCACATACTAATGCTAGAGCAATGTTAGATAGTTATCTAGAATGTGCTTTCGCTTTTGATTGCGAAATTCCTGAGCCAAGTCCTTTTGATGTAGTAGTTGCTACTCACCCTAAGGAACTTTGTGTTCTTATTGAATCAACTCTTAATGATAAAAATAAAGCAGTTTAAATTTAAATTTTTAATTAATCAACCTATTTTATAATGGGTTGTTTTTTATTTAAAAAATAAGATACTATTTTTCAGACACTCACTTAAGATACTATTTGTGATTATAATACATAGAAAGCAGACTATTATTTACCAATCAACATTTATTGAAATATATATGTTTTAATCATTATATTTTTTTAATTAATAATAATTAAAATTAACTTTAAAGTTCCTTTTAAAATTAAGAAAAAATGTTGACATATAGTATTTAATTTGCTAAACTAAATAGCGTATTATAGTATGCTAGACGAAAATGTGCTCGTTTAGTAGTTTTTGGTGAGATTATTGGTGTGCAATCTATCCAAGAACAATCCTCACGCTAAAATACTGACTTTAATGTCATTGTGCTAAGTGAGGAAACACTTTTAAGTAAGTTTGGTGAAGGGTTGAATACCATAACTTACTACCAAAACTTTAGGAGGATAAAATGCCAACAATTTCGCAATTAGTTAAACAAGGTAGAAAGCAAGTTGCAGATAAATCTAAAACTCCTATTTTGTCTGAAAATCCTCAGAAAAGGGGAGTTTGTTTAAGTGTTACTACTACTTCTCCTAAGAAGCCTAACTCAGCTCTTAGAAAAATTTGTAGAGTAAAACTAAGCAATGGACAAGAAGGTACTGTTTACATCCCTGGTGAAGGTCATAACCTTCAAGAGCATAGTGTTGTTCTTATCCGTGGCGGAAGAGTAAGAGATTTACCAGGTGTTCGTTATCACGTAATTAGAGGAACACTTGATACTGCAGGCGTTGCTAAGAGAAAACAATCTAGAAGCAAATATGGTGCTAAAAAAGGTAAATAATAATTATATTTGAAAATAATAGAGTTAAAAACTCTTTAATACTAATTAACATAAAGGAGAAAATATATGCCAAGAAGAGCAGGCGTACGCAAAAGAGATGTATTGCCAGATTTCGTCTATAATAATAAAGTTGTAACTAAACTTATTAACCAAGTTATGTTAGATGGAAAGAAAGCAATCGCTGAAGGAATTGTGTACAAGTCATTTGATATAATCAAAGAAAAACTAGGCGTAGAACCTGATAAGTATTTTCTTCAAGCCCTAGAAAATTTAAAACCTTTACTAGAAACTAAGGCTAGAAGAGTGGGTGGTAGTAACTACCAAGTACCTATCGAGATTACACCTGCTAGACAACAAACTCTAGCAATCAGATGGTTAGTAACCTACGCTAGAAAGAGAAATGAAAAGAGCATGGAAGAAAAACTTGCTAATGAAATTATGGATGCTTACAATAGTACAGGTGGAGCATATAAAAAGAAAGAAGATACTCACAAAATGGCAGAAAGTAACAAGGCTTTCGCACATTATCGTTGGTAATTTAAGGAGATACATTTATGCCTAGAAAAACTCCATTACAAATGCTAAGAAATGTAGGTATTATGGCTCACATTGATGCTGGTAAGACTACAACTACTGAAAGAATACTTTTCTTTACAGGTAAAACGCATAAAATAGGTGAAGTTCACGAAGGCGAAGCAACAATGGACTGGATGGCTCAAGAACAAGAAAGAGGTATCACAATTACATCTGCTGCTACAACTTGTATGTGGAAAAATCACCAAATTAATATTATAGATACTCCAGGACACGTAGACTTCACAGTTGAAGTTAATAGAAGTCTTAAAGTTCTAGACGGTGCTGTTGCAGTATTTAGTGCAAGAGCAGGTGTTGAGGCTCAGTCTGAAACAAACTGGAGACTTGCTGATAAATATAACGTGCCAAGAATGGCTTATGTAAATAAAATGGATATCAACGACGCTAACTTTGAGAAAGTTGTTGAGAGTATGAAAAAAAGATTAAATTCTAATGCTGTTCCAATTCAATTACCTATTGGAGAGGCTGACGAATTTAGAGGTATAATTGACCTTGTAGAAATGAATGCTACTATCTATAAAGACGAAAAAGGTCTTGATTTTGATGTTATAGATATTCCTGCTGAATACAAGGAAAAAGCCGAGAAATATAGAGAACAATTAGTTGAAACCGCTGCTGAACAAGATGACGAACTTATGGAGAAGTATTTTGAGTCGGGCGAGTTAACTGTTGAAGAAATTAAAAGAGGTATCAGGAAAGGTACAATTTCCGGTAAGATTAACCCAGTAGTTTGTGGAACATCTTTCAAAAATAAAGGTATTCAGAAATTACTAGATGCAATTGTTGATTATATGCCAGCACCTACAGATATCGAAGCAATTAGAGGTACTAAACCTAATACTGATATTGAAGAAGATAGACATAGTTCTGATACCGAACCATTTGCTGGTTTAGCATTCAAAATTATGACAGACCCATATGTTGGAAGATTAACTTTCTTCCGTATATATTCGGGTACATTAACTGCTGGTAGTTATGTATACAATAGTTGCAAAGATAGAAAAGAAAGAATTGGTAGACTTATTAGAATGCACGCTAATCACCGTGAAGAAATTGACGAGGCATATGCTGGTGAAATTATTGCTATTGTAGGTCTTAAAGATACTACTACTGGTGATACGCTTTGTGCTGAAAATAATCCTATCGTTCTTGAGAGTATGGATTTCCCAGAACCAGTTATTAGAGTTGCTATTGAACCTAAGACTAAGCAAGACCAAGAGAAAATGATAATTGCTCTTATTAAACTTGCTGAAGAGGACCCAACTTTCAAAACATATACCGACCAAGAAACTGGTCAAACAATTATCGCTGGTATGGGTGAACTTCACCTTGAAA
>JBJEXU010000193.1:0-6839 GCA_051886095.1 Christensenellales bacterium
ATTATGTAAAATCTGAGCCTTGTTCTCAAGTATCTATCCAACGCAAGTATGCGTTTTGGGTAAGTCGTTATTCTTATGAAGTTTCTATTCTAAATTGTTTTTAACTCCTAATATGTCATCTGCAGAGCAATCTATATATGAGCATAGTCTTGATAATGTCTGCAATGTTGGTTGGGCTCTTCCAGATAAATATTGAGAAATTGTGGATTTACTAACTCCTATTGCTCGTGCTATTTCGGTTTTTGTTTTTCCCGAATACTCTATTTCCTCTCTAATCCTACGAGTAATTGCCTCATTTAACGATTCTTCCATAATTTTTCTTCCATTTTTAATTTTATCTTTAGTGTGTGTTATTTTATTCTAATATATTAGGCATTGCCTAAAATTACTTGACAATTAAGCATTGCCTAACTAATATTAAAAAATAGAAATATACCATAATAGGCCTACTGAAGGGTGACGCTGATAAAATTTGACATAGTCAAATTTTTCAGTTGCTAATCGCAACCCACACAATAAATTGTGGTATCAGCGTCAGTAATTAAAAAATAAAGTATAATGATTAAGAATGCGATAATGGAGTAAAAATATGGAAGAAATTGATTTTGAAAAAGAGTTTGGTGAAAGTAAAGAAGAAAGCCTAAAAGATAGGCTTTTTCAGAAATATTTAGAACTAAAATATCTAACGGAAAATGAGATTAATGGGACGATAGATATTAATATAATTGATGGAGAACATTTTAAAGAGAGCAAAGATTTTAAACGAGGTTTTGAAGCGGGTATTAAACTTATGAGTATGCTTATATTTAAGTAGTCGCTATGTAAAAATACGAAGTATTAATTTACTACACTTATGAGGTCGTGAACTTCGTCCACTTATCGAGGGCACTTTGTGTCGATATTGCTGTTTGATAGTTTGTGTCGATATAATTATTAATTCACTTCACTTGTTTAGCCTTAAGTTTAGTTATAAGTTCAAGGCACAAGTTCCATAAGAATTTCAAGTTGTGTGTTTGCAATTTTTGCAACTTTAGATAAATATCTACAATTTGGTCTTAGAGCAATAAATAGTAGTAATAACCTTATTAAATCAATCTGATTACTTACTAACCTGTGCTTTGGACTGCACTCTTCACTCTGTATGGCTATATTATGAAAACGATTACGATATTTTAATGGTATATTATAAATATCGTTTTTTTGCTTATTTACAAAAAGCGATTTAGTAAGCCTAGATATAAAAGAGCCTTGCATGGGAGAGTTTCGCTTGCGTGTAGTTTCGTTCCTGTTGGTTGGTGGAGATATTGCATTGTTCATATTAGGTAATGGTGATGTATTGACTCCATTTTGGCGAGGCATACTTGCATTATTGTCGTTTGTTGAGTCGTTTGGTTGAGTTTCGCCTATTAGGGACTCGTCTTGAGGCGTTTCGTTTGGCTCGTTGGTAATTGGGCTAATAGGACTTGATAGGTAAGGACTTTCTGTGGTGTCAGGGGTACTAGACGAAGAATGCATTGCCATTTCTTGCTCGGAGCGAATTTTGCCATAAGCCCCATCGGGGGAAGAAATGGGATTAAGTACTTGCTTTAAAACACTTTGTAGAGAAAAAGCCTTATATGCACTATTTTTCCTATCTGATTTTTGACTAATCTTAGATATTTCGTATTGTGAATTTTTATTGATAATTTCACCTATTGCCTTTATACTTTCATCAATTTTTGTAATCGCATTATTTAGTTGACCTTGTGAATTGTTTTCTATTAAATTGTTTTTCTGTTCTACTAGTTTATTGTATATTTCATTTAAGTCTTGAGTTTCTAAACCTTGCACCTCGTCAAATTTTTGCCTCATTGCCTTCATAGATAATGTATCTGCTATTTGAAAATCATTATACATAAAATTTAATTTCCTTTTCTTAAAAATATAATCTAAATTTCTTAAAATAGTTGGTTTTCTTAAAATCGCCATTGTTTTTTGATATTTAATTAGTCGTTTTTAATGACACACAAACCAGTAAAGTTATTTATTGATTAATTTCCTCATTACTCGATAACAAATTTAGTAGTACTATTGGCACATCTTTATTCTTCTCTACCGCTATTGGCACTTGCTCTAGTGGTACGGGAGTTGGCTCGGTTGCAGGTGCTATTTCAATAGTAAAAGCAGGCACTCCTAAATACTCGCTTACCCAATCACTATATCCACCCGTACTTCTTTCAGTTTTAATTGGTGTGTAGCCATTAACAGCCGAGATTTCTAAGGCAATTAACCTATCTCTTTCAATCTGCTCGGGAGTTAAAGTTTCAAAACCATAATATATAACCTCGCCTTTGGTGTGGTAACTGAGTGTAAGGCTAGGGGATACGCGGTAAGTAAAGTCTATCATTTCCCTTACTTCCCTTTCGCTATCTGGATAATATCCTACAAAATTTCCAGGTGACGGACAGAAAACATTTTGACTACCTCCACCCCATAAAGCATCAAAATTAACATTGAGGTCAACGGCTAATATGTCGGCTTTCCATTGGGAGAAATCTAGACTGCCATTATTAACACTGAGTATATATTCTCGCAATTTCTCACATTCTACCCAGTCCACTCCGTCAAGAACCAGCCTTGCCCCATCTGGATTAACTAGAGGTAACACATATATTCCACCATTTAGTTCTTGTGTAGATAAATATTCTACCATTCCGCAGACCACAAGGCTCGCAGGATATTCTCTTGCGTGAATACCACCCTCAATAAGTATTTGATTTCCGTCATAAGACCCTAAATGATATCCATAGATGTCTTGACCTAAAGTAGACTGTCCGAGTAAGAAACTATCTACATTAGGTAGTTCAGATAACCCCATAACTACCGCATTTAACTCTTCAAATGTCATAATTAACCCTCATAAAAACCTTTTTAAAATTTTAATATGCAATAAGCATTTTTTTTGATACAATTAAAGGTCTATTTAATTTTATATTTTAAATGGGCTTATCTTAATAGACTTAACCAATCTTTAAATGTCTACATTTGTTTGAATTGTCAAAGAAAATATATTATTAAATGATTAAATTTTGTGCTTTTGCTAAAAATAGTCGATTTTAGGTGAATTTATTACATTTCTATATAATATTACATAAAAATATCAATAATTAAAATTTAAAAAACTTATATTAAATTGTTTGTCAAAACTTTTCCTTTTTTGTATAATTGGGTATAACAAAATAATTTTAAGGAGAATGTTATGGAAAAAACAACTAAAAAGAAAAAGTCCAAAAGCCTTAAAAGACGTATTGGACTTATTGCAGTTGGTGGATTGAGTCTTGTTTTAACCGTATGTTTATCTGTTGGTGCAACCCTTGCGTGGTTTGCTGGTTCAACTTGGGCTAGTAACGACCTATATATGGGTGGTCCAGTATATGTAGAAATGGCAGGTCGTGGAGCATCTGGTTCAACAGCAGGTGATGGTAGTGCTACAGCCAAATGGGTAGGCGGTGATGGTAAACTTGATATTGTTGCTTCCGCTAGAACTACTGGTACTGCTCCAACTGGTGTACAATCAGATGGTTCAAATAAAACTGGTTATGATACAACTGATGTTTTGCTTCCTGGTCAGAAATTACTTATTTATAGCCAAGCAAGAGTATTCTCTACTGCATATTATGATAATCTAAGTGATGGTTCTTATAATAGTCAAAATAGTGGTGCTAATACAACTAACACAACTGGTGGTGCTGCAACTTATACAAATTCATCAGGTGTTAAGAAAACCACAACCACATCTGTTTTAAGAGCAAAATTCAGTATTAATATTGAATTTGACCCAACAGTTGGTTTCAATAACTTTACAGATCCAACTTATGCTAACGGATATCCTGTTCAATCATCTGATTATACTGGTGATGGTGAGACAACTAATGTTAAATGGTATGAAGCATTAGGAGCAACAACTATATTAGGTGTTAAGGGAAGTTATACAGGTCGAAGAGACGCTGTCGCTAATCCTGACACTACAACTGATAGTCATAGCGGCGCAGGAAAGGCAAAAACATGGGTTGATGGCGATACGGAAGACGAGAGATGGGATATAAAAACTGGAGCAAGTAAGTCTATTTACAAATGGAAATATGTTTCAGAAGATACTTATAATGCTGCAAGTGCTGATGCTAAAATGGGTGCTCCATTTGATGGTAAATATAATACATTAGGTACTGCATCAGCTAAAAATGGTGGTTCTGGTAATGGATACTATGGTATTTGGGTATTAGATGGTGATAGTAATAATACAGAATCTGATGCTTTCTATAAGGCTAGATGTAATGCTTATATTCAATCATATAAAGAACATTATGAAGATGAATATAATAGAATGTTGATACTTTCCATTGGTAATCAATTAACAAGTCTTGAAGATGCATTAAATAGTTCATTTAAGAACCTAGTTAATCAATCTTCTGATAACATTCTTGCTGGTATGGTAAAAGGATTTACAGCTACAGATAATGGTGAAATTACTTATGTGACTGGTGGTACTTCAACTGCTGCTACTTGGTTATATGTAGACCCTACTATTGGTCAAGATACTAACGCAAGTGATAGTTCAACAAATGTTGGTGGTTGGTGGTATCTATGTGAATCTGATGCTACTAATACAGTATTATCAGGTAAAAACGAAGTTAAGACTATCGTCGATAATGTAGTAAAATCTGATGGTACAACTGATGCTGGAGTAACTACTATAGATGGTACAACTGGTAATACAAAATATAATTGGGCAAATAATGTAAATGGTGTTAAGAATATTCCTTCTGAATCGGCAACAAAGAATATTCTAAGAGCCGACAGTGATTTGCTTGATAATGCAGGTGCAGATTATACTTCTTTAACTGCTGATACAGTAGCAAACAATGATACTAAAATACTTAATGCAAAATTATTTGAGATAGTTCCAAGTGCAACAAATGGTGTGGTTGATGAAATTGGAAGCGGTAATGGAACATATAAAGTTGTTTCTGTTTCATTCCCATTCGTTAATGGTAACTTTGAATTACCTGGCAAAGAATTAACAAATATCTTTGCTAATGCTAAGATAACATTCCAAATCACATTCCAAGCATTGCAAGCTTTCTTCCCATTCACTCCATCTATCGATGGTTGTGCAGCAGGTTCTGCTCTTGCTGGTACTGGTAAAGCTTTAAATATTAATAATGCTATTCCAATTTATAACGAAGCATTTGACTGGTTGAGTTATCTAACCGATTAATAAAAAATGTAATACATAAAATAAGTTATGAAAATTTTCATAACTTATTTTTTTTGTTAAGTTTAATTGGCAAAAATTATTTAGTATGTTAAAATCTAAGTAAATAAAGGAAATTTGGAAAAATGAAAGTATACTTAAGAGAATTTATAAGTAAATGTCGTGAGTCGGCATTTTCTGTATTACCATTTTTTGCAATAATTACAATTTTGTATTTGGTATTTTTGCCATTTAATATATATGCCTTACTTTCTATTGTTTTGGCGACAATATTAATGATAATAGGAATGTCGTTATTTTCGGTTGGTGTTGATATGTCTACTATGAAAATGGGTGGATATGTTGGTTCTAACTTAAGCAAATCTAGAAAGTTAAGTCTTATGGCAATACTAAGTTTTATCCTAGGTTTTATGGTAACTATTGCAGAGCCAGACCTTATGGTTCTTGCTGAACAAGTACCGGGGATTAGTAGCAAGTGGGTTATTTTAATTACGGTGTCTTTGGGAACTGGTGTATTTCTATTGCTTGCTACAATTAGAATAATATTCCGTTGGAGTATTAGAACGGTACTCATTATTAGTTATGCACTTGCACTTTTCTTATGTTTATTTGCGCCTAATAATTTCTTACCGCTTGCATTTGATACCATTGGAGTTACGACTGGTGCAGTAAGTGTTCCGTTTATAATGGCTTTTGGATTAGGTATATGTGCAGTTAGGTCGGGCAAGAATAACCAAGAAGATGGATTTGGGCTAGTGGCTTTAGCGTCAATTGGTCCAGTTATTGCTATATTAATAGTTAGTTTATTTATTAAGACTGATAGTGCAATTATGTCGGATAGTGTGGCTATGATTTCTTCCGCTTCTGAATGGGGTAATACTTTACTTTCGTCAGTACTGAGTTATTTGAAAGAGGTATTTATTGTTATTATTCCAATATTTGCATTCTTCCTACTTTATAATTTTAAATTTTTAAAATTACCAAAATCTCATTTGTTTAGAATTTTTATTGGATTATTGTATTGTTATATTGGTCTTGTATTATTTTTAACAGGAGTAAGTAGTGGCTACTTGCCTATGGCGGATTTGTTAGGATATACAATTTCTAGTGCTGATTACAAGTGGATTCTAATACCAATAGCATTAATAATAGGCTTTGTATTGGTATTTGCCGAACCGGCTGTCCACGTACTTAATAAGCAAGTTGAAGATATAACTGAGGGTGTAATACGCAAGAAAAGTATGTTAATTGGAATGTCTATTGGTGTTTCTATTGCGATGTTGCTTGTAGTTATAAGGGCGATTATTGGATTTGATTTTATGTATTTAATTGTACCTTTAACATTAATTATGATAATACTTAATTTTTATACGCCTAATTTATTTGCTGGGATTGCTTTTGATAGTGGTGGTGCTGCTGCGGGTAGTCTGACTGCGTCGTTTGTATTGCCATTTATAATTGGGATTTGTAAGGCATTAAGGCACGATACTATGTTATTTGGGTTTGGAACTATAGCGGTTATTTCTATTCTTCCTACCATTGTTATTCAGATTATGGGTATTAGGTATCAGTATATCCTTAATAA
>JBJEXU010000194.1:0-1827 GCA_051886095.1 Christensenellales bacterium
ACATTCAAAACCCTCTATATTATAATTAGTTGAGTTTTTTCGTTTATTATGTAAATTTTCATCTCTTAACTTTTCATTTCCCATATACTTGGCAAAACTATCTATAAATTTGTAACCTTTTAATAATGACCTTTCAAAATCATAATAAATCTGAATTCTTCCATCATCAGTAAGACAATCTTTAAGACTATCAACACCTTGAAAATATTTATCCGAACCAACATAGTCGGCGATGTTAGATAAAAATATATAATCATATTTTTCTCTATCTTTTAATCTTTCGGAAAATTTGCTAAAGTCTGCGTGAATAAAATCTATTTCACAATCTTGTAAATTTGCTTTGGCCTTATTGAAAATATCTGGAGTTTTGTATAAATCAAGAGCAACCTTGAAGTAAGAATCATATCTGCCTTGTTGGCATAAGTTAAAAACCAAATTGCTATTAGTTGTATCGGAATATAAATAAATATTATCCCAAAACTCTCTAGACTGCGGACTTAATTCGTGTGAAACTTTCCTATAAAAATAAACATTAAAAATATTTTCATTAGAAAAAAATTTTCTAAATTCTTCAAAAGAAAGGACTTTGATTGTGGCCAGTTTAAGTTCAGTATGAGGAAGAGCCATTGGATTGCTATCTAACAATGTTATTTCTTTAGCTCCATTTGCTAAGGCATAAATAACTTGGTCACCAGAACTACCAACTACAGCAACTTTTTTGCCTTTAACATCAATCTTACTAAATAAGTCGCCTAAATTTTCATTACTAAAAGGATAAACTCTTGAAACTATTTCTTTAGATTGTATTAAAGATTTTTCATAATACGCAAAATTTTCTAATGCAACATTAAAATCTTGTTCTTCTTGTGGCAAATCAAATTTTATAAGTCCCATTGTCTTTCCTCCTCGTGATTATTGTTCTTATTGTTCAATTTTCTAAATTTCAGTATTAAAACATATTTCTTATTATATATTTTAACACAAATTACTTGTAATTTCAATAGTATTTATTTTTCAGAAAAAATAACTAAATTATAATAAAAAACAACTAAATTTGTTTCAAAAGATAACTTAATAGGTTATACTTTATAACATTAATTTAGTTGTTTTGTTTTAACTTATTTAATAACTTCTTCAATAATGCCTCCGCCAAGACATTCTCTTTCTGTATAGAATACAACAAACTGTCCTGGAGTTACAGCCCTTTGCTTTTCATAGAAATCTACAATAATTCTATCTTTTTCAATTTTAACTTTAACTTTTTGATCTGGCTGTCTATATCTAAATTTAGCATAACAATCAAATTCTTTTATTTTAGGCTCTTCTGGTATCCAATTAACTTTATAAGTAATTAAACCACTAGAGTATAATTCCTCTCCTTCGCCTTGAGAGACAATCAAATTATTGTTTTTAACATCTTTATCTATTACAAACCATCTATCGCCATTTCCATCTTTCTTGCCACCAATATTAAGTCCCTTGCGCTGTCCAAGGGTATAATAAATTACCCCCTCGTGTTCTCCAACAATATTGCCATTCTTATCTATAATATTACCCCTTTTACAAGGCAGGTAATTCTTTAGAAACTGTCTAAAGCGTTTTTCTCCAATAAAGCAAATACCCGTGCTGTCTTTTTTCTCTGCAGTAGAGAAGCCATATTTCTCGGCAATTTCTCTAACTTGTGGTTTACACAAATCACCTAATGGGAAAAGTACATCTTTTAGTTGCTCTTGGCTTAATTGGTTAAGAAAATATGTTTGGTCTTTATTAGTATCACGAGCCTTTAGTAAATAGGTTTTTCCATCTTTTCTTTCTACCTTAGCTCCT
>JBJEXU010000195.1:0-1827 GCA_051886095.1 Christensenellales bacterium
AAAATATTTTGATGAGCAAGTTCCAAATTTCTTTTTAAATCAAAATATTTTACACAAGGAATTGTATGCTATCGCTATACAAAACCATTTTTGTACCGATAAGAGTGTTGAACAAATTTATTGAACTATTAAAATATGATGTTCCAACCTTATCTAAGTTTACAATTAAAATTGTTTTATTCAAAGCATCTAAAATTTCACCGCTATCATTTTCATCTAGATTATTGACTATACTACTAAAATTAAGTGCCACAAGTTCTTTGTTTTGGACTTCAAATTTTGACTCGGTCGTCACATATATCGATGGAAAATTTGAATCTTTTATAAGTTTATTCAAATCAACTTTAACAATTATTTTCTCATAAAAATAGATATTGCCTTCTTCAATTCTATTATAAATCTGAGCGTACTCAATGATAATACTTTGATCACTCTGTAAATCTGATAAGATATTGTTTGCAAGAATTCCTAATTCTCTACTGTTTAAAAGAAAATTTCCACTTGGTGTAGATACTTGCGTTTCGTCAACGTTTTCAATATCTATTCCTGCCGATTGCAATTTTATTTGGCAAGAATTATAATCATTTTCGTTTAATTTACCGTGACTGCCAAACAATTCATTTTCATCAACTGGCTCACTTAATTTGGTTTTCATTTCATCGGTCAAACCTGTAATTTTGCTCCAGTCATAACCACCACCAGTACCCCTAAAAGCATAGGCGATAGCTCCCACAGCCACGACTATAAAAAAAATTACACCTACGACTTTATAAACTTTTTCTCTTTTGGTTTTTGGTTGTTTTTTTGATTTTTTCATTTCCGCACGCATTTGTTTGCGTTCGGCTTTTTGTTCTTTCAAAAATTCTTTTAGACTCATTTAACAAAAAACCAATAAAAAAGCACTACAAGTACAACGAGTATTACAATTCTTATTATTCTTCTAAAAATTTTAAACAATTAAACAACCTTCCATATGCGTTTTATATATATTAGTATATCAAAACGAATGCTTTGTAGTCAAATTTAAAAACACTTTTTTGTATCATATATTAATAAGTTATGAGTTTAACTCCAGCCCCGAGCTAATCTAAAAAATTTATTTTATTAATTGACAAATATTTTAAAAAGCAATACAATTAAGTTATCCATAAAGAGTGTGCGAGGGACAGCCCCGTTGACCACACAGCAACCTATCTATTTAGATAAGGTGCTAAAGGCTGACCGATGGGAATTTAAATATGTATGCACTCCTATCGGCGACGATGGGATTTTTTGTATTCTCTTTATGGAAAAATATTTTTAAATTAAGGAGAATAAAAAATGAAACAAATTATAACTAGCGAAAGTGTAAATATCGGTCACCCCGATAAAACTTGCGATGTAATCGCAGACGCCATTTTAGATGAGGCTTTGAAACAAGACCCGAATTCACAAATGGCTGTAGAGTGTGCCATAAAAAACAATAAATTGTTTATTTATGGAGAGGCAACAACAAATGCCAAAATTGACTACAATTCCATCGCAAAATCAATATTAAAAGATATTGGTTACAATGGTAAGTTTAAAATCATAAAAGAAATAAGTGAGCAAAGCCCCGACATCAATCAAGCGGTAGAAAAAGAAAAACTTTGTGCCAATGACCAAGGCATTGTATATGGATATGCCGCCAATGAAACCAAAGAATTTATGCCTTTGCCAATTGTGATTGCACATAAACTTATGCAACAATATGAGATTTTTAGAAAGTTAAATTCAAACTTTTTTGCCGATGCAAAAAGTCAAGTATCCATCGAATATAATGATGACAAACCCGAAAAGATAAAAACA
>JBJEXU010000196.1:0-6794 GCA_051886095.1 Christensenellales bacterium
CACCAACATAAGATGTGGTTCGAGCTATTGCTTCAGCACGTTTTTGTTTTTTATCTTCCTTGTCTTTTTCTCTATCCTCAATTCTCTTTTTCGCACCTGAGTAACTTTCAATATTTTTATTATTAGCATCTATTGTGTTCTGATAACGGTCAATCTTCTTACCATACTTTGCTTGATATTCTTGCTCAGCATTAGTTAATTTATTTTGAGCCTTAGTTATCTTTTCACGATTTAGAGATTTTTTAGCTTTTTCCAGGTCTGCCTTTGCACTTTCTACTTTATTATATGAATCTTTATATTCTTTGGTATTTTTAATTTTATCGATTTGCTCTTGAGAGTATTTATTTTGTTCTCTTGCTCTTTTTAAGCTTCTCTGACCTTTATCAGATTCATAATAATCAACCGTATCCTTATCCCTATTGGCTTGATATTTATTCTGTACAAATCCAATTGCCTTACCAACTAAAGTATGATCTTTAAATTCTCCGCCTATAGCCTTTAATCCACCAGCTATTCCGCCTTCCTTAAAGCCACCAGCAACATTCTTGACACCACCAATCGTTGCAGCTAAACTAGCTGCTCCGCCAGTTGCGATTGTTCTACCAACTGCACCTGCAACTTCTACACCTTTCATAGCAGTATCAACCACCTGTTTAGACATATCTTTACCAGCACCCATTGCATCTTCTGCTCCAAAGAATCCACCCAACTCTTTAGCAAACTTCTCAATAAGCAGACATCCCGCCATTACGAATATAGACTTAAGAAGACCTGTCATAAAGTGTTCACCCCAGAAGGTGAAGTTACCCATATTAACGAATTTGACCTCAACAGCCAGTAACACTCTCACTATTATAAAAAATATATTAATAGATAATATTGTTCCATAAGCCGAGAGCACTTGTCCTATAAATTGTCCTCGCCACTTACCAAGTCCTCCTTCATTAACAGGAGTCATACCGATGACTGCTGGCGAGATTATGAAGAGTACCGCACATTTATATAACCTAATTACCATTCCAAAGCAAGTAAAATACAGGCATTTAATTACAGTAACTCCACCTAGGATTAATAATAAATAATTTATTTTACCATAATTATAATATGCAGAAACTGCTGCAATGTTATAATATTTATATCCTTCTGATTGATTTATAAACCCACTCTCAACTTCATCAACATCCCACCTATAATCCTCATTAAATGATGAGTCTGTAATATTTTCTTTATATCCCTCTGCCATATCCTTAACACTTTGATATAAAATTGGAAGTGAATTTAATAACACCTGTGGAATTGCCATATTTAGGTTAGCCGTAAACATCACAAATTGAGCATCATTTTTTTTATAATGAGCCTCACTTGCCGACGTTACAAAAAGAGTTCCAGAAATAGTTGGATTATTTCCATCAGCTCGAGTCGCTTTGTCAAGTAATCCAAGTAACTGATTAGCAAATACAATACCAAATACACAAAGTATTGGAAGTAACATAAGATTAGCTAGACCCTTAAAAGCCTTCTGGAAAATAGGAGTTTTAGAATTCTTAGCACCTTCAGTAGTATACTCAACTTTAATAATTTGGAATACTGTAGTAACAATAAGTAAGAATATACCAACTATACACATAGCAAGGAATGCCTTTTGCACATCTTGATGTCTAAGTAATTGAAGTAAGATATCTCCACTTTTGCCACCTATTGACAATTCTATTCCTGAGCCAGTAGAACCAAGTCCTGCCAAAGCCCTAAATAACATCTCAACAAAATCAATAAGTCCCAAGATAAATATGGATATTGTATATAGATAAAGACTTATAATATAGTTTACAATAGAAAAAAGAAAATTAATTAATGGAGCAACAAGCCATTCCATTAGAAAATTAATTACTGGCGACAATATACCCATTATCAAGTTTTCTAATAATGTAATTAGCGGATCAAAAAATCCCAGCATCATTCCTTTCATTTTCCCATTTCTCCTACTTAAATAGAGTCAAGATAGACATTAGCATTGTAAATTATTTCTAAACAATTTAGTAAATAAAATTAATTACTCACAATCCTAATAATAATTCTTAATACTATATTACCCTATTTCGACAAAAAAAACAAATAATTTATTATATTTAATATATAAAATAAAAAAACTCTACTAGTAACTAATACTTGTAGAGTTATATGATTTTTAATTAATTATTCAAAATTATGATTGTGTTGGTAATTTTTTTAGTGATAATTGTTATTTGACAAAAATTTTACATATAACCAAAAATTTGAACAAAACTTGCCCAATCGACCTCTATACAAACAACACCTATTACAATTATAGCTAGTAATCCTATAATACAATTTATAATTCTAGACTTTACTTCAGCCTTCTTGCTATCATTCTCACTCTTAGCATATTGAACTCCAAGAATAATTACATATACTGCTGCCACACCACCTAAGGCTAAAAAAATAGGTCCAACCCACTTATTTAGTATATCATTAACTTCATTGCTAACTGCCGTTAAATCGGCTAATAATTTACTTATACCTAATAAAAATTTCATAATTTTTACCTAATCCTTAAAATGTTCTTGTTTATCAATACAAAAATTATTTACTAATATTTAAATTATTTTAACACATTTTTTTATTTCATTCAAACATTTAGGTATTAAAAATAAAAATTATTTACTAAAATTAACTTATTAATTTGATCAAAGATTTTATCAGAACACAAAAAACGCTATAGCCATAGCGTTTTTACATATCTTATTAATTTGTAAGATAAATTAATATATTATTGGAACTAAATTATCTAACCATACTTAAAAAAGCTTTTACTACTGCAGCAGGTTTATCAGCCAATCCCTGATTTGAAGAAATTAAGCCCGACCAATCAATTGCATAACATAGTATAATTCCAACAACTATGATTACAACACCAATAGCGGCACCAATTAGTCTACCTTGCACTTCTTTTCTCTTATTGGCATCTTCGGCCTTTGCATACATTACACCTAAGTAAATAGCATAAATTGCGGCTGCAGCACCAATTACAATAAGTACTGGTCCTACAATATTATTAAGTATATTTTTAACAGCCTCAGCAATACCTTCTAAATCTGAAATAGTACCATCTAATAAAAAATTTTTCATATAAACTTTACTCCTAAAATTAATTTTAATTATTTAATTAAATTATTGCAAATAACATTTTAATTGCAGAGGATACAACAAAACCCGTTGTTGTCTGAGGCACAAAGCCAAAAGCCTCCTCAGTCACATTACTACTACCACCCCCGCCTCCACTTGACGAAGAGCCGGTACCCGAACTAGGCGGATTGATTAAATCGCCATTGTTTTTTATTATATTTTCCCAATCAATAACTGTACAAAGTATTACGCCTACAATTATTATTATTACGCCTACAACAGCCCCAATAAGCCTACGCTGAACTTCCTTTCTTTTATTTGGGTCTTCAGCTTTTGCATACATTACACCTAAGTAAATAGCATATATTGTGGCTAACCCACCTAAAACAATAAGAATTGGAGTAACAATATTTAACATTGTATCGTGAAAATTCCGAGCAACATTTTGAACATAGTCCATATCGGCATCTAATAAAAAATATCTCACAAACATTCTCCATTTTAAAATTTTGTAGTTCATAATGTATTTTTTTAACAATATAGACTACAAAAATTTAAAATTATTCGTTTATCAATCATCAAATAAACGAATAATCAACAACTTAAAATTTTAAATTTACTTTTTGAATATTAATTCAACAAAATTATTTAACTCTTACAAAAAAGCCTTTATAACCGAAGTTGCAGTAGTCAAATTCTCTTTATTAGAATCTACTAAATTTTTCCAATCTATTGCATAACATAGTATAATTCCAACAACTATAATTACAACACCAATAGCGGCACCAATTAGTCTACCTTGAACTTCCTTTCTCTTATTAGCATCTTCAGCTTTAGCATACATTACGCCTAAGTAAATTGCAAAAATTGCAGCCGCCGCACCAATTACAATAAGTACTGGTCCTACAATATTTTCCATCGCACTCTGAAATTTATCTGCAATTTCTGTAAGTGTAGAAACTCCGTCTAATAAAAAATTTCTCATAAAACATTCTCCATTTAAAAATTTTGTAGTTTTTTGTTATAAACTTACTAAAAGTTTATATAAAATTATTCCTTTAGTCAACTAAAATTATTCAAAAATTCAAAAAATAATGAATATTTATACTTTTTTTAAAAATTATTTAAACGAGTTTAATTAAGCAATGCTAAATAAACAAAAACAAATATTAAGAAAATTAAAAGTTTGGAATTTGTATTTATTTTTTTGACACTAATTAAAAAACTATATATAATATTTATAAATGCATAAAATTAATACATAAAATAACTAAATTTTATAATAGAAGTTATAAGCAAAAATTTTCTAATAATTAAAACTTCTGATTTACACACTATAAATATTTAAGGGAAGATGAAAAATGGCTGATGACAAAGGTTCAAGTTTTGGCAAAAGATTTAGAACAATATTTTTAGCATTCGTATTAGGAATGGTATTTGTTTTTGTTGCCTCATATTGTGTTGCTTGTTATTTAATTGATCACACTATACACTTTAATGATATTATGGGAACAATTAATTCCTCTCAATTTAGGAGTATGTTCTTTTTGGTATTTGGTGTAATTTTAGTAGCATTTTTAATTTTCTTCAGCAATTCTAAGTTTAAATTAGACAGCAATGGTGCATCTGTTAAGACTAAAGGTGGAATGAAGAAATATTATGATACTAATTGGTTATCCAAAGATGAGTTAAGAAAAAACCCCGATTTCAAGTTTCATTTTTATGAAGATTTACATAGGTCGGATAACATTGGAGTGCCTATTAGAGCCGAACTTATTGGCAACAAACTTCACGTTAATATGTATAAGCCAATACACACTCTAGTTATAGGTACAACTGGTTCTGGTAAAACCACTCAGTTTGTAGACCCAACAATGCAGATTTTATCCGAGACTCACGCCAAGCCTTGTTTAGTTATCACCGACCCTAAGGGTGAGATTTATGATAATCACAGCGAGAAACTAAGAAAAAATGGTTATAGAGTACTTGTATTCGACCTTAAAGAACCATTCTTAAGTGCTAGATGGAATCCACTTACTAGAGCATATGAACTAAATGAGAGAGCAATGAACTTAAATAGAGAGGTCAAAGTCCATCACAATGATGACCCTAGAGATTTCTCACTAAAATGTGTAAGCCAAGTTTATTATGGAGAATGGTATGAATTTGACGGATATGCTTTTGCCGATGTACAAACTTTGCAAAGCCATCAAGCATCATTAAAGCAAATTCTAAAAACCGAGGCATTTGAAGACCTTAAAGATATAGCAAGTGTGTTATGCCCTATTCAATCCAATAACGACCCTATTTGGGAAAGAGGTGCTAAGGACTTAGTATTAGGAACAATGCTTGCAATGCTAGAAGATAGTGAAAACCCAGATTTAGGAATGACCAAGGAAAAGTTTAATTTCTATAACTTAAGTAAAATTCTTAACCTTAAAGATAGTGATGGTGCCAATTCATTAAAGTCTTTACAAGATTATTTCAAAGGAAGAGATACTTTATCTCAAGCGGTACAACTTGCAAACCAAGTTATTACCAATGCTGAGAAAACTACTAAATCTTATATGGGTATTGTTACCGACCGTATGGGATTATTTAGTGATATGGGTATATGTTTTGCCACATCTACAAACGAGATGAATTTAAAAACATTTGCCGACCAGCCAACAGCAATATTTATTAAAATTCCAGACGAAAAGACCACTCGTCACCCAATAGCAACAATGTTTGTATCGCAATTATATAAGATACTTGTAGATGTTGCTAATCAACGAGGCGGTGCCCTTCCAAGAGATGTATATTTTATTCTAGATGAATTTGGTAATATGCCAAAGATAGAGAACTTTGAAACAATTATAACAGTTGCCCGTTCTCGTAGAATATATTTCACATTGATTTTGCAATCTTATGCACAACTTACCATAAAATATGGTCAAGACATAAGTGCTACCGTCAAGGATAACTGTAATATTCATATATTTATCGCATCTAACGACCAGAACACACTTGAGGAATTTAGTAAGCGTTGTGGTAACATTTCTGTTGAAACCGAAACCACATCTATTAGTAAAGGCGAGAAAAGTGATAGTGGCTCAAGCAAGTCTGTCAATGTTCAATTAGACACGCGTCCACTTATATATCCTGCCGAACTTGCTTCTCTAAAACCTAATAGCGGTGAATGTATTGTATCTATACTACAAAGAAACCCAATAAGGTCAGTCTTCACTCCTAGTTACAAATGTTCAGTTTATGATATGCACAAAGCCCCACCAAACAATAAACTACCACAACAACTTAATGAACAAGCAATGTATTATGATATAAGAATTCGTAATCAAAAGGTTCTAAAAAACACTAGTTCTGGAAACTTTGGTGGTTCAAGCAATCCATTTGATTTTTAAAAAAAGTGAGCAAAATTTATTGCTCACTTTTTTAATTGGTCTTCTTGAAAAGCGTTTTAAGGTTTCCTAGAGAATGCCACATTTACAACCGCATTATATTTACTTTTGTGGTTACGTGGCAATTCTCGTTTCACTCGAATACGCAACCCTGTTGCTAAATTATTTGTACATAAAAACACTTTTCAGATTAATCTTCTTGAAAAGCGTTTTAAGGTTTCCTAGAGAATGCCACATTTACAACCGCAT
>JBJEXU010000197.1:0-1821 GCA_051886095.1 Christensenellales bacterium
CATGGTGCTTATTAAATGCACAACAAGCTTTTCATTAATTGGAAGTCACAAAGATATTATGTTAGAAATGGCTGAATATGTGCCAAATATTCAAAAAAGAGCAAGCATTGAAAGAGACTACTTGAAAAATAAAACTGGCATTAGTGTAAAAAGCGAAAAAGCAAATACATTTATTTGGTTCTGTAATAATGAAATTAGCGATATTTTAGTTAAAAATAATTTGCCAAAAGACTGGCTAGAATTTTGTATCGCAAATGAACCTTTTAAGAACTTAATAATTTCTTTGACAGTAAATAAAGACAAGGGAAAGAGATACATTCGTTTTTGCGAAACTTTTAGAAAGTTGTTTGAAAGGAAAGATAATAGTAAAAACGGAGATTATATGCAGATATATTCACAAACTTTGATTTCAAGTAACAAAACAAGTGGATATTTGACCGAAGAAGATTTTCAAGCAAACATTCCGATTAAATTAAATGATTTTTTTGAAAATAAACAAAGCGATTATTTTAAAATTATTGATTTTATTATAAATTATGATTTTGATGAAAACAAATAATAGAAAAATTTTTAATAATCTTAAGATAAATATACCTAAACGTTTTGAATTTTCAACTAAAGGAGGTGAAAAAATGAGTAGAATTAGTAAAGGATATTTTGCGACATTGAAAGGCAAAAATGTAACTTTCCAAGTTGTGGATTTTGGCGAAGATATAAAAGTTCAATTTGTCGATTATTCTGAAGATTACAAAGTTAAGATTCCGACTTTTCCAACATCTTCAAGAGAAACAATAAAGATTAAAGTTGTTGATTATGGAGCTGACGTAAAATTAAAAACTGTTAATTATGGTGAAGACTTTCAAGTAACAATGAAATAATAAAAGAACACATAGTTAAAAAAATTACTATGTGTTTTTTGTTTTCTACTAGTGGTGTAGATAACAGTACTTGCATTAAGCGAAGCGTCAATTGGCAGACATATTTGCCTTCAAAATAATTTTTGTGGTAGATTTGTCTGAATAGCGGGTAGGGGCCCGACTACACTGCAGGAGTGCAGGTTCGGGAGAAGAATTCTCCCAAAAAGTGCGAAACACTTTTTAAAGTCCTGAAACGGACAAAAAGAAAAACATTGGTGTAGATAACAGGACTTGAACCTGCACGAGTTTTCACTCACTAGAACCTGAATCTAGCGCGTCTGCCAATTTCGCCATATCTACAAGTTTGAAAACTTTTGCAAAGTTTTCAAATATATTTTAGTTATATTTAATCAATTTTGCAAGTGATTTTGAGAAATTAAAGATTTTGCGATAGGATATTTTAAAAACTGAATATTTTATAAATATCTTGCAAATGCAAAAAACTACACAGCCGATTAAAACTCTGGAAAATTGACTTATAGCATATTCTTATTTAATGCTTTTTGTCTTTTTAGAGAAATAAATATAATAGTAGTAAATAAGATAATAATACTTATCCACTGTGAGGTTGACAAGAGGAATATTCCTCTTTCTTTATCTCCTCTAAAAAATTCTAGAATAAAACGAATTATTGGATAAGACAAACAATAGATAATTATTGTAAGATAATTTTTTTCGCATTTTAAATGGATAATAAGAAGAATAAAAAACAAAGAAAGCAAAATAATTGATTCGATTAATTGTATTGGAAGAAGGGGAGTGTTTAGTGGAGTATTAACATCCATTGCTTGCGTATAAGTATAACAAAATATGCCATTGTATTCTATTCCATAACAACATCCAGATATAAAACAACCTATTCTGCCAAAAGCGTGCCCCAGTGGTAAAACTGTGGCATAAATAT
>JBJEXU010000198.1:0-1820 GCA_051886095.1 Christensenellales bacterium
AGCAAATATTTAGATGAACTTAATAAAAAATATTCTGATGCGACACATATTTGTTTTGCATATTCTTTGAGTAGTCCTAGACTAGAAAAAGCGGACGATGATGGTGAGCCTAGTGGCACTGCGGGTAAGCCAATTCTTGAACTTATTAAGAAGAGAAATCTTGAGAATGTTTTAATTGCAGTAGTTAGATATTTTGGCGGAATTAAACTGGGGGCAGGTGGACTTGTGCGTGCTTATACTAATGCAAGTAACTTGGTTATAGATAAGGCTAGTATTGTAGAAATTGTTGAGATAGATAAATTTCAGGTGGTGGCGGAAGTGTCTCTTGGTGCTAAACTTTCTAATTTAATACTTGGTAGTGGAGGTAAACTTCTTTCAACAAAATATTCAGACAAAGTTTCCATTGAGTATATGGGAGTAAGCGAAGAAAAGATAAAATTAATTTTTCCAGAAGTGGAAATTAAAAAAATAGGTAGTGAGGTAACTTATGTCAGAGATAACGGCTCTAGAAGTTCAGAAAAAAGATGATAAGCGAGCAAATTTATATTTAGATGATAAGTTTTATGCTGGTGTGTCAATCGAACTTATTATGAAATACCAATTAAAAAAAGGTATGGAAATTAATAAAGATTTTTTAGATGAAATTGTTTTCGAGGACGAGAAAGGAAAAGCCCTTAATAAAGCGGTAAAATATATAGGGAGCAATTTAAAAACGACTAAACAAATTAAAGAATATCTAACCAAAAAAGAATATAGTCCACAAACTATAGATTATGTTATTAATAAAATGTTAGAATACAAATATTTAGATGACAGGGCATATTCAAAGGCATTTATTTCCACTTATTCAAATAAATATGGTAAAATTAAATTGATTTCTGCCTTAAAAAGCAAGGGGGTTAGTGACGAAATAATTGATGATGTTTTTAGTAGTCAAGATTTGAAGATGGAAAATAGTATTGATACAACAGCAAACAAATATCTAAAGAATAAAATTAGAACGGAAGAAACCTATTTAAAATTGAGTAGATTTTTATATTCAAGAGGTTATGAGTTTGATGATATAAAAAATTGTATTAATAGGCTTAAAGGAGAAAAGTAATGTTAGTTGGAATAGATGTTGTGAATATAGAAAGGTTTGAGAAATTAATCGAGAACGATAATTTTTTTAGCAAATACTTTACAGATTATGAGAAAAAATATGTTTTTACTCGTCCTAAACCTGCTGAAACTCTTGCGGGGCTATATTCGGCAAAAGAAGCATTTTTAAAAGCCTTAGGTATTGGTATTGGTAGAGGAATTGACCTAAAAGACATACATATTTGTCATAACGAATTAGGTAAACCGTATTATGATATAAATCAAGATAATATGATTGAGAATTTAAAAAAATACAACATACAACAAGTAGAACTTAGCATATCTCATACAAATAAAGTTAGTACCGCTATTTGCGTAATATTTTAGAATTTTTATTTTTTAGAACGAAATCTGTTTAATATATTCATAAACAATTTCGTTTTTTTAATGTTGAATAAAATAAAATATCTTTTGATTTTTTCTATTCTTATTGTTGTTTAATCTTTCTTTGAATAAAATTACTGCGTACATATTTAAGAAAACTTAAAAATTCCAAGAACTAAACGGATAATAAATCACAAAAATACAGTGGTAAAGTTAATTAATTTATGTCGAAAAATAGATAAATTTTGGAATTTTAAAAAAAATTAAAAATCTCAAATAATAAAAAAAATTATTGCATAAATTAGTAATACATATTTAAAATATTTGTACTGGAGATTACTTTGAAAAAATTAGTT
>JBJEXU010000199.1:0-6787 GCA_051886095.1 Christensenellales bacterium
TTGCTTTAATTAAAAAGTTCTGACTTTCAAAAACAATATTATAGTTAGCATTTAAATTGGAACTAATCATTGTAATTTCATAACTGCCAACATTTTCACCATCAGCTCTTCCCAAACTCAAGATTAATTCTTGACTTGCAGGAAGACCTGAATATGTATATAAATAGTTGCTTGGGTCGTCTTCCCCATAAATTTTTGATTGGTCTTCTTCGGCATATACATATATATCTAATGGTTTAATTTCAAAATCAAATGAACCCTCACCACCAAATTCGTAAGAATTATAACTCCAACTTAGTGTGTATAATCCTACATCTTTAGGAATTGCTACTTCCCCATTACAAGTAATAACTATATCTAGTGACAAGTTCTCGTCAGTATTAAGAGTAAAGTTTGGATTAATTCTATTAGTGTCTGGATTATAAGTATAAGTTGTGTCACAACTAATTAACATTAAGTTATAAATATATATTACCTCAATTTCAATATCGCCAGATGCCAAAAACTCATAACTATCCTCATTAAGGTCTTGAACAACTCCGTCAATTTTTATAACATTTCTATTACAATTTGTTTTTGCTGTAAAATCTAGTCTAACAGTTTCACCATCATAAAATTGTATTCCATTATCTGTATCAAATGTTGTAGGTTTGGTAACGACATAATCACAATTTTTAGCAGTTAAATTCAAAGTGTGTCTATCAACTTTAATATTGCTTGTATAAATACGACCCATTAAACCCGTTTCATCAATTACTACCGCTTTAAATGTGATATTTCCATAAGGCAAATTAATTAAATTGTCGCCTACTACTAAGTTTTGACTAGAAGTATTTGGAGTTGTTCCGTCCAAAGTATAATAAATTTTTTCCGGACTTAAATTATCGCTAACAAATGATGCATTTATGTTAACTATAGGAGAGTAACTTATTTCTGGCATAGTAATAACTAAATTATTTGGAGTGGTATTGTCAATCTTATTCTCGGTATAAGTATAAGTTTTTGAATTACCAGCATTATCGGTTACAGTTACTGAATAATCACCATTACTAGTCATTTCCATAGTGTATATTTTTTCTTTCTCATCTGCACTTGCACTAACCAAAATTAAAGGGTTATCACTTGCAACACTATTAACACCGCTTTCACTATCTGTTGCTATAATGGTAAGGGTCTTATTATTGCACCAATTAGTATCTGCTCTAAATTCAACATTTGGAACAGTTACATCAATGTTATTTTCTGTATAAGTATAAGTATGATAATTCCCAACATTATCTGTAACAGTTACTGAATATTCACCATTACTAGTCATTTCCATAGTGTATATTTTTTCTTGAGTATTTTCATTTGCACTAATTTCAGTTAAAGCATTATCACTAACAACACTCATAACCCCACTTTCGTTATCTGTAACTTTAATAGTAAGTGTTTTACTACTTGCCCAGTTTGTATTAGTACTAAATTCAACAGTTGGAGCAGTTGTATCAGTTGAAGTGATATAAAGTGTAGGATTAGTTACTTTCATTTGTACAGTTCTTGAAATTCCATCACCTCTATTCATAGCAAATACTATTAAGAAATCGGCATACTCAACATTACTTAAAGAAATTGTTTGATCAACAGCCGTATCTGATTTGTCAATTAATTCCATAGCATAAACTTTTTGCTCAATATCTGCAACACCAGTCAAAGTTCCATTATATAGTACGCTTCGCATATAGTCTTTAGTATTATTAATTTTAGAATTTGCACTAACAGAAACATTTAAATAACCATTTTTACTAGCCTTAAGAAGATTATCAGATATTTTAAATGAATGAGATAACCAAGGCAATCTTTTAGAAGCATTAATTGAAGAAATATTTTTTATATTAATTGTACTACCAAAAGATGCGGTATATCCTGTTGACGAGCCAACATCAATACTTGCTAAATTTGTTGTCCTTACAGTATAAAGTGCTTTAGTTTCATCGCTATTATCTGCAACATACAAGTTTTTAGTAGTTAAAGTATTGTAAGTTTCGGTTTCGACTTGAGTTTCATTTTCATAATATTTACCAAGGTCAATAGATGCATCATTGTTAATTGTAGCATATACTCTATTAAGTTCAGCAGAGGGAACACCACCCGACACGCAGATAATTGCTATAGTTAGGAATATTGTAGATAATATTAATTTTAATTTTCTCATAATAATATTCTCCTTTTCTCACAATACAAATCATAATCTAATATTTTACTAGAATTGATTGAGATTGTAGGTGTTTCTCTAGATAAAGATGCTTTAATTTCATCAACTGTACTTATCTTAATATCATTTATCATTTCGTTAGAACTTGTGGTTAAGAAATTATAAGTAATATTACCAGTTACAGTTGGATTTAAGAAACTTGCTTTTACTTTGTATTGTTCACTAATTGTTAAACTTCTTATATATCCGTCTTGACCTATTGTGTAAGTCAGATTACAATTTAGGAAACTTTCAAAAGTTTGTGAACTACACATCTTTGACATTTGAATAACATAATAACTATACATAGCCTCGGTTGTTGCAAGACCAAATGTAAAAGTATATAAGTTATCAGTCAATGTAATATTTGATGTAGTTGATATTGTATTTTGATTAATTACATATGGATAATAGCCCTCAGCATTTACACCATAGTTATTTAAATAACTTGAATAATCTGTCTGTGTCCAACTTGTTGTCCAATTTGCCGTATCTTGGCTAACATTTGTACCTGTGATTGTTTGATACTTAACACTTTTAGTTCCCATATCCACATATGTTAACTGTGCAATCCTTGGGTCAACTATTCCCGCTATCTTTCCATCAAACCAGTTAAGGTTCTGAATTATCCTTTGATTTTTGCTATCTTTTTTATATACAATTTTAACATCTTGACTTTCGCCACTTGTACTATCAACTACTGTACCAGTTCCAAATATCTGATAAGTCAAGGCATCATTTAAATTTTGATAACCACGTTTAAATAAGTAATAAGCATATTGACTTTCATCTAGTGTAAAGTTTTTAATCGCATCAGTGCTTACTTGGTCAATATTAACCGAATACTCGTAATTCTCGCCATTATAAGCAGTGTCAATTACTTTCATTACAAGTTTAATCTGAACGGGATCAATAAAAGGTGATAATAAATATTGACCATTGTTATCAGTTGTAGTTTCTTTTCCACCCGCGGTAATTGTAACTCCCGAAACTGGGATGTTGTTGGTTGTAAGAATGGTTCCAGAAACTTGAAACTCCTTCTTAACAACAATACTTATATTACTTTCTTTTGTTACAACTATCTCACTTGGATTAAAGTTATACCCATCTTTATATATGGTGATTTTTTGTTCACCACTTAAATTCTCAAAAACAATTTGACTAGTACTATAATTATCAGTACTTTCTCCAACAGATATAGTAACATCGGTCAGATTAGTAATATTTGTTAGATTAATTGTAGCAGTATAAGTTAAATTAAATACTATATTATTATTGAATTTGTCAACATTATTTAGTACTGCATTATTATAGCCACTAGCAATAACCTCAATATTAATTACTTCTTCAATACCTTTAGTCTCAAAATAGCCATTCTCGTCTGTAAACAATGTAACACCATTAGATAATTTGATTTCGGCACTGTCAATATCAATATCTCCACTAACAACTTTGCCCGCAATACGATATGTGGCTTCAATATTAATTACCGCTGGAGCATTTACAATATACTGTCCATCAAATTCGTATCCGTATTTTTCTATAATTAAAGTAACTTCGTCTTGAAGATTAGAAATGCTATAATTTCCAAGTTGGTCGGTATAAACTGTAGTATTGCCTGCTTTAATAGTAACATTTTCAAGTCCCGCTCCCGCAACTGAAACATTGCCCGAAACTGAATATTTAGCAAGAATAGTAACATATTCATATCCGTTTAAAGTAACTGTGTCGAATGTGTAATTGTCTTTAACAAAAGATAATGTATTCTCACCTTCTAATCCAGTAAATTCAAAATATCCCCTTTCATCAGTTATTGAAATCAAATTTCCAGAGCTTACTCTAACACCAGATAATTCTCTTGTAGTAATATATACCCTGCCTTGTACTTTATAAGTGGCATTTAATTCTACTTTATCCTCATTTTGATTAAATGTATAAGAGTTGATTGCAAAACCTTGTTTGTTGAAAGTCAAAGTATCACCGATTTGAATATCAGTTACAAGGGCTTCCCCATTTTCGTCAGTTGTAAAAGTGTTTCCGTTAATCATAATATCCATATCAGCAACAGGAATATTTAAGGTAGAAATCTTAATATTTGTATCAAATGTAGCGGTTATATTATATTCTCCTGTAGAATTAATAACACTTGGTATAATAAATTTATAATTTCCTAGTTCTGCAGTAATAGTAACACTACCACTAAGACCATTTAATGTATAATAACCATCATTATTTGTATAACATTCTAAGTCACCAATAGTGATTTTTACATTGTCTAAATTAGTATCTCCACTAGCGACTACACCCTCTATGCTATATGTACATTGAAAGTCCACATCTTCTCTTTCGTCATAACTTAAATCAATAGGAAAATTATTGTTTAAGAATGTATATCCATCTTTAGACAAAACCAAAGTTTCATCGTTTATAATTAAATCAAATTTATAGTAACCTTGATTATTAGTCGTTGCGACTAAATCGCCTGCCCTGACCGTTACCCCCGAAACTGGAACATCTCCAGTCATTACTCTACCTTTTATTTTATATCCACAATCGGAAAAATTAAATATTCCGCCACCATCAACAGTATATCCAGTTGGCAATAAGTTTTCTGAATAATCGGTGTCATAAATAAGTAGATACTCACCAGTCAAATTCTCAAATGAAAATTCCCCTTTTTCATCAGTTATATCCGTTAAAGTCTCGGTTTCGTTAGAGTTTCTAACAAGTTTAATATTTAGTCCTATAATTACTCCCATTTTATTTGAGGCCTTACCGCTAATTGAATAAGTACAATAAACTTGAGTTAATTGCCCGCTAGTAACATCAACATCACTAAAAGAATAAAATTCTTTTTCAAAAGTTAAAGTATTAGTTCCACTTACGCCTTTAAAAGCAAACTCACCTAAATAATTTGAATATATGGAATTATAATTTAATGATACTTTCACATTACCAACTAAAGTAGTTCCACAATTAATTTTTCCAACAATATCGTAAGTCAAATTAATTTGTAAGTCATTATTTTCTATTGAATAACTAACTTCTTTGGTGTTATATCCTTCGCACTCAACTCTTAATGTTCCTAAAGTGTAAAGGTTATTTATTTCAAATTCGCCAAGTTCATTAGAATAAACTTCAATATCACCTGTAGTAATCTTTGCATTTGAAATTACTAAATCGTCAGATTTTATTTTTCCGTTTAAATTATAATATTTGTCAGGAGTTATATTTAGATAAGAATTTAAGTAATCGGAAGAATATAAGTTTTCAAACCTAAAACCTTCTAAACTAAGTTCTATAGGATTGCTACCATATAAACTTGTAATTATAATTTTACCTTCACCATTAGAAACATAACTTCTTTTGTTAACAATAGCAGTAACATTTTCAAGTGGAGTATTTAAGTAACTAACATCTATTGTTAAAGTATAAATTCTCTTTAAGTTAAAAGTTATGCTTGATGTGTTACTTACAACTAAATTATTATTCTCCACAAAATAATTAGCATTATTTACATAGATTGTGTCGCCTAATTGTATACCATTTAAAGTAAACTCACCTTTTATGTTGGTGCTATTTCTTATGTTTTCGCTAACAATTTCAATATTATTTAAGATATTATCATCAGTATATACTTTGCCGTTTAGATTAAATTTACCAATAAATTCAACATTTGAACTTTCATAACTTATAGGCATACTCTCAAAAATAAAACCTTGCAAAGAAACATTCAAAAGTATATTACCGTGTTGTTTATAAATAGAAAATTCACCAAGTGAATTTGAATAGGTTTTAACATTACCAGCAACAATTCTAGCATTATTTAAAGGTGTAGTTCCACTTAGAACACTACCCGAAATATCGTAATATTTTTCAGCATTAAACACAAATACGCCATTCTCAATACTTACAACAACCTTTTCACAATCAATATAATAATTTTCACTCTCTAGTGTTAAAATTGCATTAGGTTCTACACCCTCAATATTAAAGGTTAAATCTTCATTAATACTCACAACTTGGTCATTCAATTTCAAGATAAAATCGCAATCTTCCCGACTATCACTATTAATTTTACCGCTTAAACTAGTCGTTCCTGTAACAACAAGTTCAGATTTGGATTTGTCAAAAGTTTGAGAGAATAACGATATACTTTCGTGATAAGCCGTTAATGTAACCTCTCCAGCAAGTCTAGGCAAACTAAAAGCACCAAAAGCATTGGATATTGTTTTAAAAACTCCCGCCTTACTTATAACTTCAATCTCTGCAAATGGTACAACTTCATCACCATTCTTAACGACACCATCAAGAGCGAAAAGTTCATACCCTTCAAAATTTATATTGTTTCTTGCTGCATTAATAGTTTGAAAATTTACCTTCACGTGAAAACTCCTTCTACTTCATTTATAACTCAACTGAAGATTTTTTTTTGTCATTTTAACATTAATTATTAAGAAAATTTTACAAAAAATTATTAATATAGTATGTTCTTGTTATAATCAAGCTTGAAAAGGAGAAAATTAATGTTGATGACTGAATTGAAATGTGATA
>JBJEXU010000200.1:0-1806 GCA_051886095.1 Christensenellales bacterium
TAAATTGCGAAATTGCGATAGCAATAGCACATAAACTATAATATAGGAAGTTTATGCAAGCGACACCGATAGGTGGCATTTGATATAAACAGACGACGATTTCAGGAGTGTGTAAGCCAAGAATTGGCTTTTGTGATGTTAATCACAAGAATTGGCGATAGCCAATAACACATAAACTATATTATTAATTAAATTATAAAATATAGTGCTTATAAATTTGTGCGGATTTTAATTTTATGTTAAAATAAAAGAAGCGAAAATTTTATCGGAGATACAAATGAACTTAAAAAGAGTAGAAATGGTAGGTTTTAAATCTTTTGCAGACTACCAAAAAATAGATTTTGAAGACGGTATTACTGCTATTGTCGGACCAAATGGTTGTGGCAAGAGTAATGTTTCTGACGCAATACGATGGGTTCTTGGTGAACAAAGCAGTAAGAATTTGCGTGGTTCTTCTATGCAAGATGTTATCTTTAAAGGAACTGAAAAAAGAAAGGGTCTTAGTTTTTGTGAAGTATCTCTTGTATTTGATAACACTAACAAAATGTTTAATTCCGATTATAACGAAATAATTATTACTAGGAAATTATATCGTAGTGGCGATAGTGAATATTTGTTAAACAAAGCACCTGCTAGACTTAAAGATATTACTAATTTACTTCACGATAGCGGAATTGGTAAAAATGGTTATTCTATTATTGGACAAGGAATGGTTGGCAAGATTGTCAATTCCAAGCCAGAAGATAGAAGAATGATTTTTGAAGAAGCGGCAGGTATTGCTAAGTTTAAATCTAAGAAAATTGAGGCGGAGAGAAAACTTCTTAACACCCAAGACAATTTAAATCGTGTAAGTGACCTTATTTCTGAAATTGATAGACAATTAAAGCCACTTAGAGAACAAGCAGAAACTGCTAAAGTGTATCACGATTTAAAAGACCAATTAAAAGTCCTTGAGGTTAATCAGTATATCTATCAATACGATACCGCTAGCGATACTAAGAACGCAATTCTTGAAAAAATTAATGCTATAACTGAGGAATTGCAATTTAGAACTGATGAAAAAGAAAAAGCTGATACTTTATATTCAGAAGCATTTGAAAAAGTATCCTCGTTAGATGAGCAAATAAGTGAATTAAAAGATAAAATTCTTGAATTAAATATTGCTATAACTAAACAAAGTGGCGAAATCAATGTTCAGAAAGAAAAATACAATCATTTAAAGGCAGAAGATGATAGGCTTACTTCTGAAATCAATAGACTTAGGGAGACCAAAGACCAAAGTCAAAATTCGTTATTTGAGATTGAAAGTAAAATTAAGGAAAAACAAGTAACTTTATTTGATAAGAAAAATGAGGTTGCCGAACTTAATGAAAAGTATGAGAATGTTGCTAGCGAGTTAAAATCAGGCGAAGATGAGGCTGATGCTATTCAACAGAGGATTATTGATAACCTTGAACTTCTTGGAGATGTTAAGGCTCAGATTTCTGCACTAAATGCTGAGAAGAATAGTTATCAAAAAACTCTTTCAGAACTTGAGGAACAGCAAAGGGATATAAACGAAAAGTTTAGTGCGTCTAAGTCTAGACAGTCGGAAAGCTCTACTCAAATACTTTCTTTAAAACAAAAAAGGGCGAGTGTTGAAAGCGAATTAAACGATAAAGTTATTCATCAAGACAATTTACAAGTTGATGTGAAGAGGCTTGAAACGATAATTAACGAACTTTCGAGCAACATTATGTCTTTAGAAAATAGAAAGAAAATGCTTGAAGAATATGCTAGGGAATACGAAGGTTTCAATGGAACTGT
>JBJEXU010000201.1:0-1802 GCA_051886095.1 Christensenellales bacterium
TCAAAATCTTTTTCTCGTTTGCGTTTTCTTTCTTTTCGTTCTTTAAGCATTTCTTCTAACATTAAATCAAAATCTTCATCAGACAAATTTTCTAGACTAGATTTCTTTTCTTCTTGTTCTTCTTTATTTTGATTGTTTTGTTTTCTTAAAATCTCATTTTCATTTAGTTTGTCGTTTAAACGATTTGTGCTTTCTTTTACATAATCACTATTCACATTATTGTAGACAGTGATTGTAGTTTTCACATCTTTGTGACCTAAAAGTTGTTGGATTACTTTTGGATTTTCATTAAGTTCAAACAACATATTTGAAAATGTGTGTCTAAGTCCATGGAAATGTATGTTTAAATCTTCCAAATGATTTCGTCTAATAAATCTATTAAATATCACTCTACAACCTGAATATGTGCGAATTGTGCCTTCGTCATTTGCAAACACATAAACATTAGGATTTGTTAAATCTATTCCCACATCAATGGAATGCTTATGTTGTTTTTCTTTCCAAGCAATAAGTTCATTATAAACAATGTCGGTCATGGGCACTTCTCTCACCGAGCAAGCGGTTTTGGTGTCGCTAACTATTGTTATTCTCTCAACTATATTTCCATTACTATCAAATTTTGTATCTTGCGTTTCGGCTTGTGCGACTTTAATAATTCTTTTTGCAAAATCAATATGTTTCCATTCAAGAGCAATAGTTTCACCACTACGAAGTCCAGCAAACATCATCAAATAACACATAGGTTTAATAAAGTTTGCCGGGTCTTTTTCTAGTGCATTTAGAAATCTATCTCTTTCTTCTGGTGGAATTGCCTTGTATGGATTTCTCTTTTCGTAATTGCTTTTATCTCTTGTTCTAATCTTTATTTTGTGTGTTGGATTAACTAAAATCCATTTACTATCAATCGCATATTCGCAAAACTGATTAAAGATAAATTTAATCTTTTTTGCAACTGCAACCGAATATCCATTTTCAAGCATTCGATTTACAACTTTTTGAATTGTCATTGTGTCTAGTTCATAGATTTTCATATTTCCAACAATGGGTTCGATATGCAATTTGTAGTTCCTAAAAATGCCTTCAAAAGTTCTTGATGTGACTGACGACTTTTTGAAAACTAACAACCATTCACTCATAAGTTCACCAAGTCTTTTGTTTTCGATTTCTTGATATGCTGTGTTTTTAATTCTTCCACTTATCTCTGTCAGTTTTGCAGACACATCGGCTTTACTTTTTCCATAAACATATTTCTTCTTTTGTCCACCATTTTCTTCAAAACCAACAGTAATATATCCACACCATAATCCATCTTTTCTTTGAAAAATACTTCCTTCTCCATTTGCTCTACGAGTGCGTTTTTGAACTTTCTTTCTAGCCATTTTGCACCTCGCTTTGAGTATTGTTAAGTGTCAACCAAGTAACAAAATTAAGCACACTTACGACTTGTCGTTTACCAACTTTTGTTGTTGGAAAACTCTTGCTACGAAGAAGATTTCTGACATTATCTCTGCCAAGTCCAGTGATTTTGATAAGGTCTTCACAGTCCAAAAAATCTTTATTGTATTTAGTTGAAATACGGTCAACTTCTGATTGTATTAAGTTGTTTAAATTTAGATTTGTATTGTTTAAATTCATAGTTTAATTTTCCTTTTTGTTTGTAATTTTTTTCACTTCTTTCTAAACTAAAATTAATATTTCTATATCTAAAAAACGAAAGTGGGTATCCCACTTCTCGTAAAAATAGGAGAATGGTTTGAGTCAGCAAATGTAACACTAAAAAAGCCTTGTAAATACAAGGCTTT
>JBJEXU010000202.1:0-1789 GCA_051886095.1 Christensenellales bacterium
TCTTTTACATCTATCGAATTGGTAGATTTTTCTTTAAAACAACACTGGGAGTTTTTAGATCAAGATGTTTTGAATCATTTTTGTCAAAATAGAGTAAAACTCATTGATATGTCTTGGGATGCAATGATGAACAATGCAGGTATTAGTCTTGATATTGCGATAAAAGCACCTGAGTCAATTTACAATGAATATTTAAAAGCAAGAGAAAATCCAAAAATAATTCATTACGCAGGATGGGAAAAACCTTGGAATATTCCATCGCTTGATATGGCTGAATATTTTTGGAAATATGCAAGGTTGTCACCTTATTATGAAGATATTTTAGTTGCAATGAATAAATATCAATGCAATAATCTTGTAAAGAAAGAATATATTTATAAAGAACAGGAAAAACCATTATCAAATATACAATTATTTAAAAAAATATGTAAAACCGATGGATTTTTTACAGCAGTAAAAAGATCTATAAAAACATTGTGTGGAATATCAAACACAGCAAAACAAAAGAAAAATAAAAAGGGTAAATAATATGAAGAATGTTTACGACTTGCCTAAAGAAAAGTGCACGGGCTGTGGGGCTTGTAAAAACATTTGTCCAACAGGAGCTATTGATTTAAAGTATGATATTGATGGCTTTTTGTATCCTATAATCAATCAAGAAAAATGTATAAATTGTGGAAAATGTTACAAATTTTGTCCAGCAGAAAACTATAATTTTACAAATAAAGAACAAACTGAATGTTATGCAGTTATGGCAAAAGATGATGTGAGATTGAAATCATCATCTGGTGGTGTTTTTGGATTTTTAGCAAATTATGTTCTTGATAATAATGGAATTGTTTGTGGGACAAAATATACAAATAATTATGATGCAGTTGAACATATATTAATTTCTGATAAGAAAGAAGTGGAATCACTTTATAAGGCAAAGTATGTTCAAAGTGATACAAAAGATTGCTTTAAAAGAATAAAAGAATATTTAGAAGAAAATAAGTTGGTTCTGTTTTGTGGTTGTCCTTGTCAAGTTGCTGGACTTAAGATGTTTTTAAAAAACGAGTATGCAAATTTAATAACTTGTGATATTTTGTGTCACGGAGTTGGTTCAAATTTGGCTTATAAAAAGTATTTGCAAGATATTAGCAATGGTAAAGCAATAACAAAGGTTGATTTTAGACCAAAAGAAAAAAATGGATGGGGAAACTATACTCAAATCAATTTTGATGATGGAACAGAGTATTATAAAAATTGGACCAAAGATAGTTGGTATCTTGGATTTTTGAAAGGAATCACAGTAAGAAAAAGTTGTGGATCGTGTAAATATGCAAGAAGAACAAGAGTTGGAGATTTCACAATAGGTGATTTTTGGGGAATTGATAGACAAAATAAAGATTTCAATGACAATAATGGCACTTCTTTAGTTATTGTTAACAATAAGAAAGCGATAGAAATTTTAAACTCTATAAAGAAAGATTTAAAACTTTGTGAAAAAGCAAATTTACAAATGGCATCAGAAAATAATAATGTATTAAATAGGCCAGATGGTTTGCATCCTTATAGGACAGAATTTTTTGAAAAATTGCATAGATTAAGTTACACTCAAGCATTTAGCTATATTTACAATAAATATGATGTGGGTATAATTGGTTTTTGGAATGGTAATAACTATGGTAGTTCATTCACTTATTTTGCACTTGCAAAAACCATACAAAGTTTGGGTTATCGTGTGTGTTTTATAGAAGAACCTTATTGTTTAGTTAACAATGTTAATAGAAGCACGGTACCATATAAG
>JBJEXU010000203.1:0-1781 GCA_051886095.1 Christensenellales bacterium
AAATATAATACCCTAAAACTGTTTTTGATTAAAATATCAAACTTTTATAAATAATTTTTACAACAAAAAAAAGCCCAAAAGGACTTTTTTTGGTGCGGATTGAGGTAATAAGCACGAACTTTGAGTATTATTAAGAGCAGAGGTTATCTGCTCGGCTGTTTGGATATTTTCTTCTAGGGTTAGTTTTGGTTTGTCTGGTGGTGTAGTGAAATTGAAAAGAATAACTATTTTATCTTCATATAAGTAAATTTGTCTAACGAGAGTATTTATTACAAGTTTGCGTATTTTTATATCGCTCATATCTTCAAAAACGTGTTTTTTTAAAAAATGTTCTATTTCTTCTTTTGTGAGTAAGGAATAGTCTTTTAGTTTTTCTTTGTTTATTTCAATATCTATTTCGGCAAGTTCGGTTTCAAGTTGTTGAAGTCTTGTTTTTGTCATATCGGTTATTATTCCTTGTTCAATGGCTTTTAACATATTTTGAATAGATTTAAAGACATCTTTTCTTTGCTTTTCAAGTAGTTTTAGATTTATGTTATCTTTCATTTGATTTTGATGACATTCAAAGATTTTAGTAGTTAAATACTCAATATTTTGTTCCGTTCCTAATAATTTTGAAATGGCATTTATAACTATATCTTCTAAAAGTTGTTTTTGTATAGATTTTTTATCGCAATTACATCTCTTTTTGCGTTTTGATGCACAAGAGTAGTAATAATGTATATCTTTTGTATGATTTGTTCCACTTTCACCAAACATTTTGTGATTGCATTTGCCACAAATAAGTTTGCCAGAAAGTATATAGTCATATATTTCTTTTTTGCGACTTGGTGCAAGTTTGTTTTCTTCGTTTATAGTGTTTACTTTGTTCCATAAAACATCATCGACTATTCTTGGAAAGATTTTGTCATAAACAATTCCGTGATGTTCGACAACACCTGTATACCTTGAATTATGCAAAATGAATAAAACATATTTTTCATCAAATTTTTTACCATTTATTCTGTGATAACCTTGTTCATTTAAAGTTTCTGCAATAACTCTTGCTCGGTATCCATTTGAATACATATTAAAGCATTTTAGCACAATATCTTTCTCGTATTCATTTACAACATATTTTTTGTTTACTATATCATATCCAAAAACATGAGCACCACCAGTTGCATTTCCTTTAAGCCAACTTTCTCTAAGTCCACGATTGACTTTTTGCGTAAGTTCTTCGCTGAAATATTGATTAAAACCTTCAAGCAAGGCTTCCATTAAAGTTCCTTCGGGTGTATCAGGTATATTTTCCATGCAAGATACAATTCTAACTCCGTTATCTTTTAGTGTTTTCTTATGTATAACACTTTCGTATTTGTTTCTGCTAAATCTATCTAGTTTGTAAACAAGAACAATTGAAAATTGATGATTGTTGCTATCTTTAATCATTTTTTGAAAAGCAACTCGGTTGTCATTTGTTCCACTCATTGCTCTATCAATATATGTATCAACAATAACTATATCATTCTTTTCGGCATATTCTTTGCAAACTCTAAGTTGACCTTCAATGCTTTGTTCAGTTTGACTGTCACTAGAATATCTAGCATATATTACTGCTGTTTTCATATTTGATTTCTCCTTTTAATTTATTTTTTTATTTGTCTTTCGACACAAGCGAAACAAACGAAAAGGGTTAATAATATTTAATCTTTAAGTTTTCATTTTCTTGTCAAGGGTTGTGAAACAATACATTTTACCCTTGACAAGAAAGAGTTTTCGTTTAAACTTCGCTTGAGAAA
>JBJEXU010000204.1:0-6650 GCA_051886095.1 Christensenellales bacterium
GAAAATGTTGCTACTGATGTAAATAACGAGACAAATAAAAGTGTAGATAGTGCAGTTTCTTCACTTAAAGATAGAATTAATCGTTTACAAAAATTCAAAGATGAAAATTATACAGTTAAAGAAGACCAACCTTCTGCTACAAGCGATACTTTAGGGGGTATGTATGATATGCTCTCTAAAGAAAAAGCAAGGAAATCTAGCCAAGTAAAAGAAAAGAATATAAGGTCAAGGGAAAGTATAGATAGTATTAATGATGAGCCTACTTTAGACGAATACTTAAGACGCAAAAATGCTATGGAAAATGAATACGATGAAATGGAAAGATAGTTAAATTTTGATAATTAAAAAAGTGAATCCTAAATAATAGATTGTAATAGGGTTCACTTTATTTTTTAATTGGATTTTTATAGTAGAGTTTATTTGTGTCAAATTTAGTCTATTATTATATAAACTTTAAAAAAATTATGAAAAAGACTTGATTTTTTTTAAGTTGTATTGTATATTATATATAGCATAAATAATTATAGAGTTTAGTTTTCTGCAAAGCTCTATTTTTTATTGTGAATTTAGACATTGACATCTGTTGGTTAGTATGTTAAAATAATCACGCAGATAATAAATGCGAGGAGAAAGAAAATGAGAGATAATATTATTATTGCATGTACTGAATGTAAACAAAGAAATTATGACAGTCAGAAGAATAAGAAGAACGACCCTGACAGACTTGAAGTTAAGAAATACTGCAAATTCTGTAAGAAACATACTGTTCATAAAGAGACTAAATAAATAATTTAGAAGGAATAATGAAATATGGCAAAAAAGAATGTACAGCCTGCAAGCGAAGAAGTTGAAGTAATCGCCCCAGATGTTCAAGAAAAGACTGCTGAAGTAGAGATAAAAGAATCTAATAATTCCAAAAAATCTTCTAAGAAAGAGTCTAAAGAGAATGTAAACGACGGAAAGAATACTAAAGATAAGACCAAGGACAAAGCAAAAAACAAACCTAAGAAAGAAAAGAAAAGTCTTAAGAAAAAAGTAGCCGAGATTTGGAGTGAACTTAAGAAAGTTTCTAAGCCTTCATTTGGTAAAGTTGTTAAAAACACTTGTGTAGTAATTGCTGTTGTGGCTATATGTACACTTTTTCTTTTTGGTGTTGATAAATTATTTAGTTTAATCTATGATTTATTATTACCTTAAAAATTGACTAATTTGTACAAGGAGATTTCTATGGAAAACGAAGAAATAATGGCAAATGATACATTAGAGCATACTGAAGAATTAAATACCTTAGAAAATAGTCAAGACATTGTTGAGGATAGCGTAAGTGAAGAAGCAATAGATGCAGTTCAAACGACAAGCAAATCTGTTAATAAAATTGACGATACTACTGAAATGGCTGTTGATAGTGCTATTGAAAATGCTAAATGGTATGTTTTACATACATTTTCTGGCTATGAAAATGTTGCAAAAGAGAACTTAGAAATAGTTAAGGATAAATACAACTTACAAGAAAGAATTTTTGACATTGTTATTCCTATGGAAGATGTTGTTGAAGATAAGAATGGTAAGAAAAAGATAGTTTCGCGTAAAGTTATGCCAGGTTACATAATGGTTAAGATGATTTATGGTGACGATATCTGGCACGCAGTTACTCGTACAAGAGGTATTACTGGTTTCGTAGGACCTAAAGGTAGACCTTTACATTTAACAGACGACGAAATTAGAAAAATGAGACTTGAGAAAAATACAGTTGTAGATATTTCTATCACAGAAAATGATAAAGTTGAAGTTCTAGATGGTGCTCTTAATGGGTTTGTTGGAACAGTTATATCTGTTGATAGAGAAAATGCTAAGTGTAGAGTTATGGTGGAAATGTTTGGTCGTGATACACCAGTTGATTTAAACTTAGACCAAGTAAGAAAATTTGATTAATTTGGTTTTATATAGAGAAATCTATTTAAAATATAGTGGGAGAAATGTAAATCTATAGTAATGCATTTCACTTATACCACATTTGCCAAGAATTGGCAGGAGGATAAAAATGGCAGAGAAAAAGATTACCGCAGTTGTAAAGTTACAATTACCAGCTGGAAAGGCTACAGCAGCACCACCAGTAGGAAGTTCTTTAGGACCTTACGGAATTAATATTCCATCATTTACTAAAGATTTTAATGAAAAAACTGCAGACAAGGCTGGTTTAATTATTCCAGTGGTTGTAACTATCTATGCAGATAGGTCATTTACTTTTGTTTTAAAGACTCCACCAGCCGCTGTTCTAATTAAGAAAGCCTGTGGAATTGAGAGTGGTTCAGCAAACTCAATCAAAACTAAAGTTGCTAAAATCACCAAAGCACAAGTAAAAGAAATCGCAGAACTAAAGATGCCTGACCTTAATGCAGGAAGCCTTGAAACAGCAATCAGTATGATTGAAGGTACTTGCAGAAGTATGGGTGTTACAGTTATTGATTAAGTGGGAGAATAAAAATCTTTTAATTTATTCACTAAAACCACAAGGAGAAGAAAATTATGAAGAAAGGTAAGAGATATTTAGAGGCTGCTAAATTAGTAGACAGAGCAACTCAATACTCTGTAGCAGATGCTCTAGACCTTGCAGTTAAGACTGCAAGTGCTAAGTTTGACGAAACTGTTGAACTTCACGTTAAACTAGGTGTTGATGGAAGAAATGCCGACCAACAAGTAAGAGGTGTTGTAGTACTTCCTCACGGAACTGGTAAAACTAAGAAAATTTTAGCATTCGCTAAAGGCGATAATGCTGATATTGCTACTAAAGCAGGGGCAGATTTTGTTGGAGCAGAAGATATGGTTACTAAGATTATGTCTCAAAACTGGTTTGGTTTTGATGTCTGCGTAACTACTCCAGATATGATGCCAGTAATTGGTAGAATTGCTAAACTTTTAGGACCTAAAGGACTTATGCCTAACCCTAAGAGTGGAACTGTAACTACAGACCTTGCTAAAGCAATTGCTGAAATTAAAGCAGGTAAAGTTGAATATAGACTTGATAAAAATAATATTGTTCACGTTATGATTGGTAAAGTTTCATTCGGAACAGAGAAATTAATTGATAACCTTAATACAGTTATGGAGGCTTTGATTAAAGCAAAACCTGCTGCTGCTAAAGGTACATATATTAAGTCAGTTTCAGTTTCTAGCACTATGGGACCTGGAATTAAAGTTCAATATTAAATCTAAAAAAAACAAACAATTAATTTTGTTTGTTTTTTGCTTTTTTAAGGAAATTTTTAAATTTTTGCATATTACTAATACCAACAAATTTATTTCATTCTTTGTTTTACCTTGACAATAAAATTTAAATTAGTTAAACTTAAAAAAGTAATAATATAATAAGGTAAAGAAATAATGATTCAAGTAAATAATGTATGTGTACAATTTGGAAGCAATAAACTTTTTGACGAGGTAAATTTGAAATTTACTAAAGGTAATTGCTATGGTGTGATAGGTGCTAATGGTGCTGGAAAATCCACTTTTTTAAAAGTTCTTTCGGGTCAGTTACAGCCTCAAAAAGGTGAGGTTGTTATTTCTCCTGGGGAGAGAATGTCTGTCCTTAACCAGAACCAAGAGGCTTTCAATGATTTTACAGTTATGGATACTGTTCTTCAAGGTCATAAGAGACTTGTTGAAATTATGAAACTAAAAGACGAACTTTATGCTAAACCAGATTTTAACGAGGAAGATGGTATGAAGGCTGCCGAACTTGAAGGAGAATTTGCCGAACTTGGCGGTTGGGAAGCGGAAAGTGATGCAAGTACTCTTCTTAATGGCATTGGCGTTGATAGTTCTCTTCATTATGCTATGATGGGAACTCTAGATGCTCCTATTAAAGTCAAGGTTCTTCTTGCCCAGGCTTTATTTGGTAATCCAGATATCCTAATTTTAGATGAGCCAACTAACAATCTAGATATTAAAACTGTTAAATGGCTCGAAGATTATTTAATTAATTTTGAAAATATACTAATTATTGTATCTCACAATAGACATTTTCTAAACAATGTTTGTACTCATATTTGTGATGTGGATTATGGCAAGATTAATATATACTTAGGAAACTATGATTTCTGGTATGAAACTAGCCAATTAATTCTTCGTCAACAAAAAGAAGAAAATAAAAAAATGGAAGCAAGGGCTAAAGAACTTCAAGAATTTATTGCAAGGTTCTCAGCAAATGCTAGTAAAAGTAGACAGGCAACAAGTAGAAAGAAAGAACTTGAGAAACTTACACTTAATGATATAAAACCAAGTAATAGAAAATATCCTTATATTAACTTTGCTATGGAAAGAGAGGCAGGTAATGATATTCTAATTGTAGAAAACTTATGTAAAGAAGGGATTTTTCATAATGTAAGTTTTATTGTAAATAAAGGTGACAAAATAGGATTTGTTAGTGATAAAAGTACTACGATAAGTGCATTATTTAATATAATTGCTGGTGAAGATAAAGATTATACAGGTACAGTAAAATGGGGCAAAACAATTACTTATTCATATCTACCACAAAACTTTAATTCTTATTTTGATGATTGCGAACTATCTTTGGTCGACTGGCTTGCTCAATTTTCTAAAGAGAAAGAACAGACTTTTGTTCGTTCTTGGCTAGGTAGAATGCTTTTTACTGGTGAAGAAGGAATGAAGAAAGCAAAAGTTATAAGCGGTGGAGAGAAAGTTAGATGTATGCTAGCAAAAATGATGTTAACATCTGGTAATTTACTTATATTTGATGAACCAACCAATCACTTAGACCTTGAGAGTATAACTGCATTAAATAAGGGATTAATTAATTATAAAGGTAACTTGTTAATTTCTTCTCACGACCAAGAACTTATGCAGACAGTTTGTAATAGAATCATTAAAATTACTGATACAAAAGTATTTGATAAGTCAATTACCTATGATGAATTTGTAGAAATTGATAATTAAAAAAATTTAATTTAATATAGCAAAAAGTTATTGACAATTATAATTTAGTGTTATATAATAACATACGAAAATAGAATATCAATGCACCTAAGACAGCAAGTGATATATCATAAAGTTCCGTTTAGAACGCTTGCCGAGGAGTAATTTTTAAGTTGATTTATATCACCTTATGCTACTCGTTAGGGCATAAGGTGTTTTATTTTTAATAACTAATGGAGGACATAAATTTGAGCGCTAATTTAGAATTAAAGAAAGAACTTGTTGAAAGTATTAAAAGCGAATTTAAAGATGCTAAATCTATAATTTTTGTAGATTATCGTGGAATTACAGTTGCTGAAGATACTGCAATGAGAAAAGAGTTCAGAGAAAATAATGTTACATACAAAGTTTTCAAGAACAGATTATTAGTCAGAGCATTAAACGACTTAGGTTATACCGATTATGACCCTAAGATGTTTGAAGGAACTACTGCTGTTGCTTATAGTACTGATGAAGTTGCACCTGCTAGAGTATTCTGCAAACACGCTAATGACTTAAAGAAAATGGCTGTTAAATTTGGTATTGTTAATGGTCAAGTTATGAACCAAACTCAAGTAGAAGAATTATCTAAGATACCTTCTAAAGAAATTCTTATTGCTATGTTGCTTGGTACTCTTAATGCTCCAGTTGCAGGACTTGCAAGAGCATTAAATGCAATCGCTGAAAAGCAAAACTAAAATAAAAAATAATAAAATTTAAGGAGAAATTTAAAATGGCTGATTTAAAATCATTTGTTGAAGAAATTAAAAAACTTTCTGTTATGGAAGTAAGTGAACTTGTAAAAATGTTAGAGGAAGAATTTGGTGTTAGTGCTGCTGCTCCAGTTGCTATGATGGGTGGTGCTGCTGGTGCTCCTGCTGCCGCTGCTGCTGAAGAAAAGAGCGAATTTACAGTAGTATTAAAGGAAGCAGGTCCAAACAAAATTGCTGTTATTAAACTTGTTAAAGAATTAACAGGTCTTGGTCTAGGCGAGGCTAAAGCTCTTGTTGATGGTGCTCCAAAAGACCTTAAAGAGAATGTTCCAGCTGAAGAAGCAAAAGCATTAGAGGCTAAATTCAAAGAGGCTGGCGCTACTGTAGAACTTAAATAATTTAAGTTAATCCATTTAGTTAGTATAAGAATAGGTTACAGGAGTAACTTATTCTTTTTTTAAGTAAAAACTTGATTTATTATTTTAAAAGTATATAATATAATTATCTTAAGAAAATTTCTGTAAGTAAATAACTCTTAAAGGAGCGGGATATGTATTTAAAAGTTAATAAAAAATGGAGTTTTGTGGTTGATATACTTATGGTGATATTAGGAACATTAATAATGGGATTTGCTTTTAGTGTGTTTCTAGAACCTAATAATATTTCAACTGGTGGTTTTTCTGGTCTTTCTATGATTGTAAGTGCTTTGCTTGGCAAATTGGGAATTACTTGGTTAAGTACTTCAATTATTTATTTAATTTTAAATGTTGGATTATTTCTTTATGCTTTAAGAACTTTGGGTAAAAAATTTGCAATTAAAGCAATTATTGGCATTGTATCATTTTCTCTTGGTATGGAATTATTTGGATTACTGCCAATTAATGTTCATTATGAGATGTTAGTGTCCGCTATTTATGGTGGTGGAATTATGGGTGTTGGCGTTGGTATTGTTGTAAGATTTGG
>JBJEXU010000205.1:0-1777 GCA_051886095.1 Christensenellales bacterium
CAAAAAGAATGAGATTATGGCATCAGTTACCGAAAACTATGAAGTTAGAGCAATGTTTGATAAAAAGAAGGAAAATCAAGTCTCTTGTGTAAATAAATATAAACTAATCTCTACCATTGCAGAGGTAAGAGATGATTTAGATTTTGACACACTAAAAAAGATGAACGAAGTTAGCCTAATTGATTTAGTTGCAAAAAACCACAAAAATTCTCCATACACTCCAACAGCAGAAGAACTCTCAACAAAACTTGCTTTAATTGAAAATAACAAATCTAAATACGATACTCATAAAAAAGCAATTACCAACAATACTCAAAGGGAATTTTCAGAACTATTTGAAGACTTCCAAAAATATTCAAGCAAAGAATATCAATATGATTTTGAAAAACAATATAATAAATGGCAAGAAAATAAAACTATTTGACAATATCTAATTTAAAATTGACAAAAAATAAAGATAAACTCAATTAATCAGTTTAATAAAAGCGAAACAAAAAACACCAAAAACACCTAAAGTTTAGTAACATAACAACTAACTTTGGTACTCCCAGTTAATGTAGCAAACAAATTTTCAGAAAAAGCTTAATATAGTCTTCATTGTTGATAAACTAAAAAAGTATAGGAATTAACCCTATACTTTTTTAGTTTAAAATTATTTTTTTGTTATTAATTTCTCAAATTCTTTTAGTGCCCATTTAAATTCATCTTGCATAATTTTATATGGTTCACCATCCGTTAAATCAATGCCTGCTTTTTTAAGAATATTAATAGAATAATCTTTAGAGCCACTTTTTAAAAACTCTAAATATTTATCTACCATACCTTCTTCACCATTATAAATGCGTCTAGCAAAATTAATTGCACTTGTCATACCTGTAGCATATTTATAAACATAATAAGACCTATAGAAATGAGGTATTCTCATCCAACCTTCACCAATATCTTCTTTAAGCAATTTAACATCTTTGCCGTAATATTTAATTGTCAATTCTTTGTATTTTGCATTTAACAAATCCTTGCTGATAGGTGCCCCATCTTCCACTAGAGAATGTGCATAAAACTCAAATTCACTATATAACGACTGGACATAGATTGTAGCAATTATATTACTTATATATTTCTCAAGATGTGCTAATTTCTCTTGATTAGTTTTAGCATTAGCATAAAGGTATTTAAACATCAAAACCTCATTTACGGTACTTGCAATTTCTGCAAGGAAAATTGTATGGTCATATAGTTCATAAGGTTGAGTTTCCGCACTTAATTTACCGTGCATAGCGTGACCAAGTTCGTGTGCCAAGGTATAAATACTTCTACTATCGTCTACAGTATTTAGAAGAACATAAGGGTGAGGCTCAAACATACTACAACAGAAGCCACCACTTTCTTTTTTCTCGCAAGGATAAACATCTATCCACCTATTCTCCATTGCCTCTCTTAGGTGATTAACATAATCGTCTCCCAAAACAGACATTGCTTGAAGTACAAGTTCACAACTCTTTTTATAATCATACTTTTCTTTATTCTTAGTAATTGGAACTAATCTATCATAAAAATAGAATTCCTTATATCCTAGCGCTTGTTTTTTTAGTTTATAAAATTTATGAACAAGATTTACACTATTACCAACACAATTTAATAAATTAGTATATACTTCTTTAGGTATATTGCCACCAAATAAAGAACTCTCCAATGTACTAGCAAATTTATAAACATCTGCTACAAACCAGTCCCCCTCTACCGATGAAATATAATTACTTCCAATAGTATTACACAT
>JBJEXU010000206.1:0-6617 GCA_051886095.1 Christensenellales bacterium
ATTTGTAGAACTGGAAAATACCGTTGAAGGAATGATTAGAATAGATAGTTTACCTCAAGACCAATACGAATACTTTGAAGATAGATTTATGTTAAAAGGTTATAATAATAAATTTACTATTGGTGATAAGTTAAAAGTTAAAGCCGTTAGGGCAGATATTTTATCTAAAGAAATAGATTTTGTGCTTGTATAAAATTTTAAAATAAAAAATAGTCCGATTAGAAGTAATCCAATTTACTTTATAATGGGACTTTTTTTTGTAGATATATATAAAATTTACAAGGGAAAACTATAATTATGTGATATAATATAAATGTAAATATATGAAAAGTAACTTATACTTTATATGCTGTACTTTGTACAAATAGTGGTATGTTAATATTTGAAACATCGCTTGAATTGAGTTTTTGTTTAATAATTCTTGCTTGTGCAATTATTTTTAGAAAAAATAAAAATATAGGAGAGTAATAATTGTGAAACTTTATGTAATGAGACACGGAACAACAATTTGGAACGAAAAGGGTATTACTCAAGGGCGTTCAAACAATAGATTAAGTGAGAGTGGTAAAGCATTAACTAGAGAAGTGGCTAAACAATATAAAGACTATAAATTTGATATAATATATTCTTCGCCACTTATGAGAACAATGCAAACTGCTAATATTATGAATGAGTATCACAAAGTTAAAATAGTTAAAGATAAAAGACTTATTGAAATTGACCAAGGAATTTTTACAGGTCGAAAAAAAGCTAGTTTAACAGATGAAGAGAAGAAATTAAAATTCGCTAAAGATGCTAGTTGTGGAATGGAAAGTTACGAAAGTGTAAGGGATAGAAGTAAAGATTTTCTTGATTTTCTGAAACAAAACTATGATGATAAAAATGTTTTAATTATAACACATAATGCTAATGCTAGTATAATAAATTGCGTTATTGAGAATATTGAAATTAATTATCATAATAGAAATTTGTATAACTTTAAAAATGCAGAAATAAGATGTTTTGATATATGAAATATTTCTTTAAAATAAAAAAATCCAAGTGTAAATAGAACTTTGAAATTTTATGTACACTTGGAATTTTTATTTTTATTATTATTTTTGCATCTCGTTTTCGTTTGTTTCAACTTGTGAGTTGTTATCTTCATTTAAATCAATAACAAATTCAAGACCGTTTTTTCTTAAGTAATTAATTCTTTCTTCTTTGGTCATTGCCGAAAATTTTTCTTTAAAACTTGTAAATATATCGTCTTTTTTTGCCATAATTAACCTCTTAAATAAAATATTGATTTATTATATCTTTAAATAAGTTCATTGTCAATATGGAATTTATTAATCTAAAGAAATTTCTTCATCAAGTATTGAATATAATGCAGCATCTGCTCTATTATGTAAATTATTTCGAGTGGCTTTTCTAAGAATGCCTTCAAAAGTCATTCCTGCTCTTTTCATTACATTCCCACTTTTTATATTTAAAACATCGTGCTTTAGAGTTATTCTTTTTGCAATATTATTGATTTTAATATATTTAAACATTCCTTTTAAAGCCTCGGTCATATATCCGTTGCCTTGATAAGTTGGATTTAAAATATATCCTATTTCAATTTCACCTTCGTTATTTTCGCTATATTTTACAAAACCTATAGTGCCAATAACTTTGCTAATAGATTTTAATTCTATAGCATAATCTACAATCATTGATTTGGATAAGTAACCTTCCTGCATATCTTTTATTCTTTCTTTGGCTGTTTCCAAATCTTTGTATGTTGGAAAAAACAAAAATTTCGTAACTTCATCATTACTGCAATATTCATATAAATCTTTGTAATCTTTATCTTCCCAATGCTTAACTATTAATCTATCGGTTTGATATAACTCAGTCATATATTACTCCTTATTAGTTATCGTTTTAATTTTTATTTCTAGTGGCTCCGCACCATGGGTATTTATTTTAATTTAACTAAGAATTGTTTTTTAAGAATTAATTTATTTTAACATAATTATTAGCACTTGAAAAGTGTTTTTTAAATTATATGTGATTTATAAAATTAAAAGAATGATGCTGACATAAGCGGTTAGTATAAAAATAAAAAAATAAGGGGCTCATTTTCAACTGACCCCATTAAGAAACTAAAGTTCTTTGTTAGAGAGTAATGTAATTTGAATAATCACAAATTTTTGATAATTCGCCAATAAAGTTTAATATAATTATACATTTTTAAATTAAAATAAAATCCCAATCTAAAAAGACGGGGATTAATAAAATTTTATGGCTCAATATAAGGTTCTATTGGTTCGCCTGTTTCTATACTATTAATATCTATATAATAAATTTGTATTAAACCGTTTTGTTTTCTTTCTTCATATCCTTCTTTCTCAAAATAAATATTAACTGTACAGCCAGTATACAAATCGGGGTTGAATTTAAATTCTTCACTAGAATATTCATGTCCATCAATATAACAAATAAAATGGCTTCTATGTTGAGTTGAATAAATAAAATGAATTACCGCTCTTTTTACTAATCCTGTAGTTAAAATATTATTAACAAATTCCTTATATTTTTCCCTATCAATTAAGGCTTTAATTGTACCACAAATTGTAGCAACAAATAATAAACTTGATACAATAAAAATTATTATGCATATTATACTTGAAGTTTTTGTATCTAATATAATCTTACTAGGATTACGAGAGTCATAAGTTACTGTGATTTCTTGTCCTACATACATTCCTTGTTTATAAAAGTTGGTTTTAATATTTTCATAATCTACTCCATCGACTGAATAATTAATATAAACATCGTGTGTAGTTGTTGAAACAATAGTGCCATCATTTTTTTCTTCTATTTCATCATATGTATCTATATAAACAATCGTAGCGATAGTTTCTTTGTAAAACTGCTTATTTTTATTAGTATTATTCGTTACAATTAATCCAATAGAAAAAAATAAAATAGATACAGCAATTAAAATAGTAGATGTAAGCCATAATGGTATTGGCTTAATTTCGGATATTTTTATCTTTTTGTTTTGCATAATAATGTTCTCCTTAAATAATTATATCAAGTATTAAAATATAATGCAAACAATAAAATGATGATATGTTAGACAGAAAAAAACAAAAGGAAACCTTGTGCAATATTATGGTGGACGTGGCGGGAGTTGCATTAAGGAACGAAGAGACGTCAATTGTCGGGCAGGGTACCCGACTACAAAGCGTAGCGGGTTCAGTGAGCAATGCTCACAATGTGCAAGGCACATAAACTTCCGCGAAGTCCAAAAAAAAGCGCACTTGAATAGTGTGCTATTATGGTGGACGTGGCGGGAGTTGAACCCGCGTCCACTTATCCCAACCTTACCTTTCTACATAATTAGTTATTTTTTGTTTAAAATCATTATACAAAAAGTAACAAAAAATCTAATGATTTACATTTGATAATAGAAGTTGGAAAATGGCTCAAATGTTCACCAATTCAACCCCGCTATCTAAATTGATGCCTTATTCTAGTCGATAGCGATACTAGGTAAGACACGCCTAGCGCAATTACTATGCAGCGTAAGCAAGAACAGAATTGTCTTCTGCATTTAAATTTAGGTTTAGCCGATAACGAGGCAATCCGTTATGCTTAAGTAAGACCGTAAGATAAGTGTCGAAACCATTACACGCCCATAATTTTGAAACATAAATAGTATAATTCTTTATCTATAGTTCTTTAATTGGCGTTGAGTATCTCTTTCTATATCTTTATTCGCAAGCGTTTGCTTTTTGTCATAAGTATGTTTGCCTTTAGCAATAGCAATTTCTAGTTTAACAAGATTATCTTTAAGATATACTTTAAGTGGAACGCAAGTAAAGCCTTTCTCTTGAATTTTTGTCATTATTTTCTTTATTTCTGACTTATTCAGTAATAATTTTCTTGACCTTTTCTCGTCAACTTTTTCCATAGTTGCGTCTTTATAATTGGTTATATGCATATTTCTAATATAACCTTCACCGTTTCTATCAAAAGTTATAAACGAGTCTTTTAAATTTATATGACCAAGTCTTATAGATTTTACTTCCGAGCCTTTAAGAACTATGCCTGCTTCAAAAGTTGAATTTATGAAATAGTCGAAACTGGCTTTTCTATTTGTTGCAATTATTTTCATATCTTCTCCTTTTGTTCTTGTGTTATGCTTAATTAATAAAAACTTCATTAAAATATTATTAAAATTTCTTTAGGATTTACTCATAACACTTAAGGTATTTTAACATATTTAATTCTAATTTTCAATAATTTACATAATTTTATATTTGTATTTTTAAAAAAATAAACAAGTTTTTTTATTTTTCTATTGAAAAGTGTAAAAAAATATTATAGAATAATACTATAAATCCAAAAAATTTAATAAAATTTGAATTTTTTGCCTAAAACACCTTTAAATTTATTTTTAAATGGTGTATAATGGGTATAATATCTAACTTTGTGGTGTCTGTGATGTTGGTGGAACTTTATCACAAAAAGATGCCAAAGATAAAATTAGTTAAGGGGTAATTATGGGGGATTTTTTAAGTATTTTATTAGACATTTTAGCAATACTTGCTATTATTATCTTAGGCTCGTTAGTAGTTGTTATTGTTGCCGAGTTAATTTTACGCTTACTTGGTGGCAGTAAAAAGAAAGATGATACTGATGATAATGATAGAAGAAAAGTTGTAGACGATGATGATATTGTTGTTTATTCTCGTGCAGATAATCCTAATGAACAATCTGAATTTACTACAAGTTCTAAAGTTGAAACAATAGATGGTGATAAGATTGAAGAAATTGATTATGATAAGGCTGTCGAAGAACAAAGAATGCTTCAGAATAAGAATAGCGGAAATGTGAACGCTTCAAGTAGAACACAGTCAAAAGTTCAGAAACCTGTTGAGAAAGAACCAGATAACGATGAGGTATTCTGGGACGATGATAGTGATGATGAATTTGATAAATTTCTTGATGATGTTATTAAAGAGGCTAAGAAAGATGGGTCTTCTAAGCTTAAGAAAACTGTAGATGATGTAGACCTAAATAAAATTTCTGAAGAACAAAATAAAAGACTTGAAGAAGAAAGACTTGCTGAAGAACAAGCAAAGAGAGACGCTGAACTAAGAAAAGTTCAGGAAGATGCTAAAAAGGCTATTGATGAAGCAACTCAAAAAGAACTTGAGGAATTAAGAGCATTAAAAGAACAACAACAGAAAGAACTTGAAGAATTTAAGCAAATGAAAGAAGACTTTGCTAGAGAAAAAGAAGAGCAACTTGAAATTTTAAAAGATAATTTAACTAAGACTAAAGAAGAAGAACTAGAAAGAATTAGATTAGAGGCTATTAAAGAACAAGAAAAATTAGAAAGAATGCAAGATGAACTAGCAGAGGAAAGAAAGTTACTTGAAAGTGAAAAAATAGCATTAGAAGAGGCTAAGAACCAAGCTGAAGATACTAAGAATGATGAGCCTGAACAAATCGTTAAAGAGACTATAATTAAGGACGAGGAAGAATTAAATAGACTTAAATATAAAAATTTAATGAGAATGAATGCTAGACTTACAAGAATTATAAGGGATACAGAAAAATTACAAGCAGAAAAAAAAAGAGAAAAAACTAGACTTGAAGAAGAACGCAAAAAGCTTTTAAGACAACAAGAAGAAGAAAGAAAAAAAGAATACGAGAAACAAGTTGAAATTGAAAAACAAGAAAGAGAAAAAATATTAAGAAAACAAGCAGAAGAAGAAAAAAGATTAGAAATTGCAAGAAAACTTGAGGAGGCCGGCAAAAAGGCTGGTAAATATAAGTTAGATAGTAAAGTGGTTAGAATTTCTAAGGGAAAACCAGCAGACGAACAAGTTACTGAAGTGATAGAAGAACAGGTCGTAACAACTACTGAAACTATTCCTCATACTAATACAAAGATAACTACTGTAGAAAAGGTTCCGTTAAAAGCATCTGCAAAACCTTTATTTGCTAAAGAATATTATGAAGATAAACTACAAGAACTTGAAGAAGAATTAAGAGATGCAGAGAAGGAATTAAGAATTAATAAATCGGAATATCTTCCACTAACTAGAATTCACAAGGCTTATGTTAGAGATAGTGAAAAACTAAGAAAGAAAGAAATGCAAGTTGCTAAACAGAAAGTTGCACTATATGGAGTAAATTCTAGAAATGTTGACCCAGCAAAGAAAGAAAAACTTGATGAAAATTTGCAGGCTTTAGCAGAACTAAAAGATAGTGTTCAACATTGTGAAGAAATTATCAAGAAAAATAAGGATAGATATCCTGTGATTGAAAAAAATAATATGCTAATCAATAAACAAATTCAAAGAATTAACGATGATATTGCAGTTTGCGAAAAGGCTCTTGAATATTATAGAAAGAATAAATAATAAAAACCGCTAATTTTAGCGGTTTTTTAGTTGTTATAAAAAGTATAATAAAAAATATTAATTAATTGACGAGGTTATAAATTAGTGTTAAAATTAAAAGAAATTAAAATATGTTTGTGAGGTAATATGAAAAAATTCTTTAGGTGGTGTTTATCTTTAGTACTATGTTTTTTATTGGGGTTTAGTGTTGTTGGCTGTGGAAATGAT
>JBJEXU010000207.1:0-1758 GCA_051886095.1 Christensenellales bacterium
TATTTAATACCCCTACCATTGTTGTAATTCTTTACTAAATAATGTCCATATTCGTCTTTAGCAACATCAATACCTACATAAGATAGAGCACCAATAATATTTATATCTTGCTCGTCTTTAGTTGACTTAATCTCTATAATATTTGTTTGAGCCTGAATCTCTCCAATTCCGTCTACACAAACATCTTCAAATAACTTAGTTGCTGTCTTAAGATTAAATTTATCAATGGTATCTTGTTTATTAAGTATAGGCAAGAATTTAGTTAAAACTTTGTTATAGATATTAACTTTTTCTATTGCATTATTTATTTTATCTTCTTGCTCATCGTTACTTATTAGCAAGTTAATTGAACGAATTAATTTAGACCTTTGGTTAAGGATTTTAACAACAATTCTTAGAACCTTAGCACTACAATTTTCCACACTATAAAGTGTTATAGGAATGTCTAAATACTTCCTATCAAACTGTTTATTATTAGAATAATCTTTTACTTGTTCGGTTGAAGTTTCTATCGATGCATTTTCTAATTTCTCTTTATCTTCTTCAACCTCTTTAGATGCTAATATAAAAGCATCAACTATATTAGAACTATCTATCTTCTGAATTTCAGTATTTAATCCTTGTTCATTATTCTGCTTGTCTTTTGCCAAAGAAAGAAAAGTATTAATAATACTTAATAATCTTTGCTTATCTTTAGGCCATAAAAGTAATTGATGAAATTTCAATTTAAAAAGTAGCAATTTTTTTTGCTTACTATCAGCAGAACTAAAATAATTTTTTACTTGTTTCCCATTTTTCATTTTTAATGCCACAACGCACCACCTTAAAAGACAAAATTCTTTTAGATACAACAAAAACAAACTCTTCAATTATAAAGTTTGCTTGATTTAACACAAAACAAATTAATTAAAATTAATTTGCACATTCTACAATAATATTTTACCACAAAGGATATTCTTTTACAAATTTTTTAATACAATAATTTTAAATACAGAAAATTCATTAAGATTTAAAAGTCTCTAAAAATCTAATATTTTTACCAATTATAAGGCTATAAAAAAGTCACTTTAACTTAAAATCCTTGAAAAACAAAAATTTTTAATTAAAGTGACCATAAAAAATTAATAATATTCATTCGGAGAATTTAAATAATCAGGATTATTAAATAATTCCTTAGTAACATTCAAAGCCTCAATCTGGACGGTAGTTCTGTTCATAGGACCTGTGATTAAGAAACATTGACCACGACGAGCAGTAACAATAGAGTTTTGTTCTTCTTGGTTAATACCACCCGCATTACGATATAGAGTTATAAGGTCATTAATATCAGCAGGAGCAAGAGACATAATAATTGAATATTGACAAGCATTAATAACAGCAGTAGATTGCATTGCAATCTCTTCAGAACCTACGAAGTCTTTAATGTTCTGTGTAATGATTATTAACATTCCATTATATTTTCTTATACGTTTAGCCATTTGTGCCATAAAGTCAAGCGCTATAGGGAATTTCTTATTAATAAATACGTGGGCTTCATCAACCGCACAAATAACTCTTCGGTGGTCTTCTTCTAGTTCTTTATCTGAGAAATATTTAAGGTTAAAGTCTCTATTCTTAATAATTTCACTATCTAGATACTTAAATACAAGAAGCATCTGCGCATTAGCAATAATATCATTACGGTTAGATACAAGTGTACGGAAGGAGAAACATACGAAGTTTTCATTAGTTTGAATAGACGCATATCCGTTCCATAAG
>JBJEXU010000208.1:0-1746 GCA_051886095.1 Christensenellales bacterium
GGCTGCACCCATTGCGTGATTCTGTGGCTATGCAGGAGTATCTTTAATACTATTATTGGTTATCGCAAATTATGTGCTACATAATTTTATAGTCAAGTTATAATCGACAAGCGAACTTACTAATGTGCTAACAATAATAGGAAAGTATCTGATGAATGTGTATCAAATTTTCAAAGAACACATCCTGCTTTCTCCATATAAAAAGGAAACAGGAGAAAGAATAAATAATACCCTTTCACTTGTTTCCCCACTTAAAGTCATTTTTTCAACCACTAAATTTTATTTTTTTAATATTTTTTTCAAATTTTCTATTCCTTGCTTTATACTCTTGCTTATCATTTGAAAAGATGTATGCTCTATCTTTGCGATTTGTTCAAGATTTAATTCTTCAAAATAATACATTTTTATTCTTCTTTTTTGAACATCAGATAATTTATTGATTCCATTTATTAAATCTTCAAATCTTGATTTTCTTATAAATTCATCTTCTAAACTCAGAGGCTTGTCCATAACTCTTTCATTTAATTTATTTTCAAATATTTCTGATTGTTCAGTGTGTCTTTCATATTCGTGTTGTTGTCTTTTTATTATTTTGCTTGAATGTAAATAGACTGCAGCAATTTTTCTTTCTACAGCAATTCTCTGTGACTTTTTATTCATATCTTTAAAACAATAATAATATTGCTTTATTTCAGTATCGTACTGAATTTCTTTATATTCATTATCTTCAATCCATCTTTTGATAATTTTTATCATTTTATTTCCTCCTATCAATTTGCTTTTGTTTTCAAATTGATAGAAAGGTGGATCTCTACAATGTATTGATATGTGTTTTATAAACAAAAAAATGCCGAATGCAAAACTCTTTAAACGAGCCTTACATTCGGCGAGAATAAAAACAATTAAATTATCATCATTTGTTGGTTTTGAAGCGACATCAACCCCTTGGTAAACAATATTTTCTAAAAATACTATTACTAGGTAATATAAAGTATCACTTCTCATAAGGGCAACAACTCCTATCATAAAAAATCAATGCCTTAATTTTTTATATGAGTCCTCACTTCTTGCTGTTGTTTCCCCTCTTATAAAAAAATTAACCAGTAATATAACTTATCTTTTGTACAAGAAATATTTACTGCTTAATTTTTTCATTTGTTTATTCTTTTATTATTCAATTATTTAATTATTTAAAATACTTAAAAACCTCTTTTCTATATATCACACAGCCTGGCATTGCTAATTGGAGTTATTATACATCATACATTTTGAAAAATTTGTCGAATTATGCCAAAATGTAAAAATAATGGTATAAAATGTAAAAAATTAATAAAAAATTAATAATTTTATATATTTTATGTAATAAAACTTACATTTCACAATAAAAAAAACACTAGAAATCAATCTAGTGTTATAATATATAATTTTAATAAACTATACTATTCCAAAATATTTTTCAAAGAATTTAAGTATTTTTTCAATTATACTTTGCTTTCTCTCGTTTCTATTACCGCCTCCAAATCTTCTCATAGGTGGTAATATTTTTTCTATATCAGTACCTGTTGTTTTTACTTGACCATCTCTAAATGAATTATCAATAAATTTTCTTGTTTCTTCTTCGTTTAAATTTTCATCTTCAATTAAAGTCTTTAAATCAGTTTCCTTTTGCTCTTTAACAAATTTAGTCCAATCATTCATAACGTCAGTGTTAGCGTTTATTCTTGAAATAAAGTTATCAATTAATTA
>JBJEXU010000209.1:0-1733 GCA_051886095.1 Christensenellales bacterium
ACTTATAAGAGCGGAGATTATACATTCACTATTAAGTATAAAGGCAAAACAGGTAGTGTAAGCGAAACACAAAAGAACTTCATTATAGCATCAAAAGAATCAAATTTGACAGCAACAAAATTAGGCTATCCAACATTAACAAGCGTAGACATTCAAGTAGACGAAAGTACAATCGAAAATAGAATTAGATGGGAAGCCGTTCCAAATGCCAAAGGTTATCGAGCACTAGTTATTACTCAAATTAAAAATGCCGACGGCACAACAGAAGACAAAATCTTCGAATATTCTTATATACTAAGTGATTCATCTTCAGCTGGTAATTATTTTGTAGACAATGGAAGCATATACGATTTGAAATTAAACAATGTTCTAAAGGCAAATAATATAGAAATTGCAAACGGAATTACAGTAAATGTATATGTTCAAGCAATCGGTACATTAGATAGTGCTGAAGCACTAGAAAATGGAGAAAAATTATACATAAATGGTAGTTTCTCAAATAAAGCAGTTGTAAAAATTCCATCAAAAGCAACAGATTTGACATTCGATACTACTAAAGGTACTTTAAATTGGAAAGTAGACAACGCGTCAGATGGTCACAATGTTCAATTAACCACTACTTACACAGTGACCGGAGCAAGTGTAGATGATTTAAATAATTATTGGATAGTAACATCAAACAAAGTTAATTCAGAAGACAATTCGGATGTTGTTGATGAAAACAAGAGACCAAGTAGTATCAGTAGTAGAACCATTACTTATACTTATTCTACAACAGATGGTTTATATACAATTAATGTTATTGATGTAATATTCTTAGAAGCTTCAAAAAATGGAGGCAGTACTCCTACAAGTTATCAATTGACCAATATTGGAACGAATTACCAATTCACAGTAGTTATACTAGTGGCTGATGGTAAAAATTATAGGTCTGAAGAAAGCACATTATCGGGAACAGGATCAGCACCTATCAAATTCGACTTATTTAAATTCGGTGATGGTTCAGCATCTCTTCCTTATGGAATAGAAACCGCTCAACAACTAAATAATATTAGATATTTCCTTGATAGACACTTTGTAATTATTTCTGATATAGAACTTGATACGAAGGCTAGTTGGGATATGATAGATGGTACATTTACAGGTGTAATAGATGGTAAAGATCACCTTATTTCTAATGTAAAACCTACAAGTATTCATAGTCTTCTTAGCAATAATACAAATTACATTATGAAAGCATTTATGAAAGAAAATAAAGGAACTATCAAGAATCTAAACATTTCTATTGATACAATACTTAGTGGCAATACATACAATAGCAAAGTAGAAGTTGCAGGACTTGTAATTACAAACACTGGAACTATAGACAAAGTCAATATTACAACTATTAGCGGCGGTGCGATTTCAGTTTCTTACACTGGTACTATATCTAATACAAGAGTTGCCGGTATAGCTGTTGAAAATAGTGGGACTATCTCAAATTCAAGCGTTGTTGTAAGCAAAATTGAGGGACTACATACAGATACAAAGAATGGAATATTAACAACCAACGTTGCCGGAATTGCAAGCGTAAATACAGGTACAATTTCAAATACTTACTTTGATGGAGAAATCAAAGGAAATTATGTAAGCGGAATTGCTAACGAAAATTCTGGAACTATTTCAAATTGTTACGCATTGGGTACTGCATATGTAACCGACGTTGATGCTGCAGCAAATAGTACTGGTGGCAA
>JBJEXU010000210.1:0-6503 GCA_051886095.1 Christensenellales bacterium
GCAAATATTAAGCATATTAATGTAATAGTTTTTTTGAGTTTCATTTCCTAACCTTTAAAATTGTCTTGTTATTATATTTTAACAAATAATATTTTTTTTTACAATAGATTAATCAAAGAATTGTCGATATATATTTTATACTTCTTAGATATAAAATTACAAGTTAGTAGTTTAAAATATTTGCAAACACTAAAAATATAATATATAATATTAATATGGAATTAGTACAAGTAGCAAATTTTTTAAATGGAAGATTTTTAATATCAAATATGAAAGAAGATAAGAAAGCATTACTTAAAGGAAAATTGCTTTCTAGTTATTCTTTAGATTTTTTAGGCAAGAGTAAGAATGAGAAAGTATATTATGATACTTCCGATTTCTTTTTTGCTGATAAAGGAATAAACATATATACAGTTTTTGATGGTCGTACTACTGAATTAGTGATTAGATACGATAGTTCCCAAGTAAAAAGAATAGAATTTTTAAAGAACATACCTAATTTCTTTAAAGTTAAAATTTCTAAAACAGATAATATTCATAAATATACTGATAAAATTAATGAGGCTATTTATAAAGTATTCCCTACTGGACTAAATGCTAATATTGAAGAATTACTTAAGGCATCTACACCTCAAGTCAGAATAATTAAGAAAAGGGAAAGTTATAGAGTAGTCAATAATACAGGACTAAAAACAACTTTATCTTTTGATGAATGTCAATATTTTAAAGTTAATTCTAAAGCCAAATATTCTCAACCTACTTTAGATATTGTTGCAGATACTTTCAGAAATAAACAAGATTTTGATAATTTCCTACACTTAATTGTTAGAGATTATCCTCAACTAATTAAACTTGATAGTAACGAACTTACTGTCGCTAGAAGTAATTTGTAATATAACAAGTTTATATTTCCATCACTTAAAATATTTGAAATAATCTGATAGATATTTAAGAATATTTAAGTTAAGAAAAGTAAAATATATATTATGCAAATACACAAAAAACTCGCGAATATGCGAGTTTTTTTGCTCTTTATTTTCTTTTAAAATAAAATATTTTCCCCGTTTCTCTAATCTCATTATCTTCCAAATGGTCAACAAGAATTCGTCTGGTTTTTTCTTCTACATAAGGAATAGATACACCACTTAATATTGACATACCACCTCCCACACAAAATGCTATAGGTAAAGAAATTAGTCCAAACGAAGCAATAAAACAAGTAGATAAAAAGAACATATTTATTTTATTAATAATACAAGTAGTATTCCTTCCAACTAACTTAGACTTTTTTAACATTCTATCATACATAAAGAAATATGCAAAAGAATAACTGATTGACATAATTGCACAAATTATATAAATAACCCAAATAAACTCTGCTTTTACAAAGATTAAAGATATTCCCATCAAACCTACAATTATTCCACAGATACTAGCAACTATAGTCAAATCTTTTTTATTATTTAGCCTTTCAGCAATTAAGCAACCCACTCCATATACCCCATCAAAAATAGCAGTTGCAATAGCAGAATAAGTAAACTTACCTGTAAGAATATAAGTAAGTAATGGAATTAGAAGATAAATTGCTTGCCAACTCTCTTGCAAAAAATAAAATATTCCATATTGAACTCTAATTTTCTTAGATACTTTATTTGCAAATTCAGTATCATTACTATGTTCTTTAAGAGCAATATGTGCATAAGAAGCATATTCTTGATTGATTTTTTTATTCTTCACACTAGTCAAATATACAATTAATTGTGGCAATGCTCCTATTATATATAAGACAATGGATATAATTATCATTATTTTCATATCAAGGTAATCTAAAGCAACACCACCAATTATAACGCCTAGGATTATAGATAGTTGTTCTAAGGTCTTAGTTATTGCAAGTTGCTTGCCCGTTCCAACTTTTTTCTTAGCATTAACATAAGCAAATAAAACTTCGGTCGGTATATATTTAAATGCATAACTGACTGAATAAGCAATTCCTATTCCAATTACACAAAATAGTGTATTTTTGGCTACATATAAAAGTAGTATTTCATAAATAATAATCGGAATAACTCTTAAAAAAAGGAATAATTGAGGCTTTTTTATAAGCAGAGGCTTTAATATAAGTCCAAATAAATAACTCAAGAGATATTCAATCACTATAGTGAGTAAAGCCAATTCTAAATTATGAGATTGAGCATATTTATACACAATCATTGGGACAAAACCACCAACAAGTTTGGTAGAGAAATTAGCCATTATTCTATTAAAATTAAGTAATTTTAATTCCATTAGATACCCGTTTATTATTATAGTATTATAATATTAACATAATTATATTTTTTTTCAAAATAAATACTTTAAACAAAATAAAATAAAAAATCAACTCTATTCATTTTTAAAAAAAAAGTTATTGTGTTAACATATTTATGTAAAAAAATTCAAAATATGATAATAAACTTTAAAATCAAGTTGAGAAAAATAAAATGGACCAATTAAAATTATTAAATTTTCATAAAATGATTGCTTATTTTGCCAACAACCTTGTTGGTGCTTTTGTCGCACTAATTATTTATCAAACCACAAATAACCTAAGTCTAGCATTTGTTTATCTTGTTGCAAATAATCTATTAAGATTAATTATGACTATAGCACTCAAGAAATTTTATGGTAAATATCCTCAATTATTTCTTCTTCTAAGAATAATTCCTCTTATTTTATACAATATCTTCATTTTTGTGCTAGATTATAATATTATAGTTGGCATTATAGGAATTTGTATATTCAATGCACTTGATAATGCCCTTAATAATCTATCTAAAGAAGTCATATTTAATTATTCTTCCCTATCACAGAAATCAGAGAAATCTTCTATCGGTGTTACTAGATTATTTGAGCAAATTGGTAAAATAGTCGCATTACTTTTAGGCGGATATTTGCTTGACTTAAATAAAACATTTGTTGTAATTCTGTCAATATGTATTTATGCATTATCTGTAATTCCTCTTGTAATTTTCTATATTAAATCTAGAAAACAAAAGACTTTTAACAAAGATGCTACATCTAATGCTATAACCACTCTTACTAAAAAAGATGAATTAAAAGCCGAAAGTAAAAAATTAACCGCCAAATTACTTTGGACATATTTTATAGTTTATTTCTCATTTGCTTTTGTCGATATCCTTACTACTACATATAGTCTATTTGTATTTAAACAAAATGGACAATTTGCGACCGCTGGTATTTTGACTGCCATATTTGATTGTTTCTATGCAATAGGTTTCTATATTGCAGGTATTGTCAACGAGAAGAAAGACACCACTAAACTTGTAGCAATAGCAAGCGTTATAATTAGCATATGTGTTATTACTCTTCCTTTTATTGATGTCAATAAATTATTTATTTTAGTGTGTTTAATTTACGCGTTAATATCTTTCTTTTATACATTTATTTCATTATTTGTTCTTGATAGAATGTTAATTAAGTCAAGAATAATGGCTTGTTCAAATAAAGCATTGTTTATGAGGGAAACGGGTTGTTTAACAGCCTACTGCATAGGATACTCTTTTGGTTTTATTGGATTGCTCGCAATATTTATAGTTATTGCAATTACAATGTTTTCTTCTTCAGCAATTATTCCTATTTGTGAAGAGAAAACTCGTAAACATTTAGTTGATTATTTGCAGAATAATGAGAAAATAAATAAAATATCTCAGGTTAAAAAGAGGAAGAAAGCCACTGTCACACCTAACAAAAACAACTAAAATTAATGTTTTAGGTTTTGCTGATTATAAGATTAAAAATAAATTTTTGTTAAAAAATGCCTAATTTAAGCCTAAAAAATTTTTTCAAAAAATTTTTTGACCTAAGGGTATTGACTTTATTCATTTTGATTGCTATACTAATGGTGCATTTTAATAAACTTAAAATGTTTTTCCATTTTTCATTCTACCTATATACATATATTTAGGTAAAGGGAAGTATAAGACTTCCCTTTTTTTTGGTTTTTTACCATTTAAAATTATAGAATTTTATAATAAATCCAATATTAAAATACATATTTTTCAATGTCTAAATAACCCAATAATTTCAAAAAAACACTCCCGAAAAATGTAAATACTTTTTAGATATTTACGCACATACGGAGTGTTTTTATTTCAACTATAATTCAAATAAAGTAAGTTTTAAATTATTTACAAGCCTTTAATTAGTATATTAAAATACCAAATTATTTTCTTACCTCAATAAGTCCTAGGTTACCATCATTTCTTTTATAAAGAACATTAATTTCACCAGTCTCACCATTTAAGAATACATAGAAATTATGACCTACTGCTTCCATATAAGCCTCAGCATCTTCCACACTAATTGGGTCAAGTTCAAAAGATTTAGTCTTAACAACTCTTACAGGAACCACCTCAGGTTCTGTATCAAGATATTCAAAAGTATCAAAAGTTAATCTATCAGCAAATTTATTTCTATATTTCTTATTATTCTTTACAATTTGTTTCTCAAGTTTAGGAAGAGCAAGGTCAATATTATTATACATATTATCCGACTCTACTTCACTTCTTAAATAAAGACCAGCACTATTAATAGTAATTTCTAATTTTTGTCTATCATTCTGTTCAGTACAAGCCACTTTAACATCTACATCACGATTGAAATATTTCTCTAATTTAGATAATTTCTTCTCAATGACATCTTTAAATTTATCAGAGATTTTATAATTTTTTGCTATATATTTTATTTCCATAATTCTCTCCTTTGCTACCATAATAGGTAGTTATTATTAATAATTGTAACAAATATTAGTATTTTTAACAAATAAAATTAATTACTTTCCCTTGGAGTTATTTTAAAATTTAATTTTCCGTCTTTAGCCGATATAACAATGGTTGAATTATTAGGTATATTTCCCTCAAGGAATTGTTCTGCAATTTTGTCTTCAATTTCTTGCTCAATTAGTCTTCTTAAAGGTCTAGCACCATATTCTCTGTCATAACCTTTCTCAATTAGGTACTTAAGTGCACTTTCAGTAATCTTAAGATTTGCACCTTGACTAGCAAGCCTTCTATTTAGATTGCTAATAAATAATTTAGCAATTTGTGTTAACTGGTCGTATTCAAGTGGATGGAATACCGTTACAACATCAATTCTATTAACAAATTCTGGTTTAAATTTTGCTTTAAAAGCATTAATTAATGTTTCTTTAATTTCAGTATAATCAACCTCGTGCTTTTCATCTCTATTGAAGCCTAGAGGAGTCTTTAGATTAGGCAATTCGCTAACACCTACATTTGATGTAAAGATAATGATTGTATTTTTAAATGTAACAGTTCTACCTTGACTATCGGTAAGCCTACCATCATCAAGAACTTGAAGTAATATATTGAATACATCTGGGTGAGCCTTCTCAATTTCATCAAATAGGATTACAGAATAAGGTTTTCTTCTAACTTTTTCTGTTAATTGTCCACCTTCATCAAATCCAACATATCCTGGAGGAGAACCTATTAATTTACTTACACTATGTTTCTCCATATATTCAGACATATCAAGCCTAATTACCGCATTCTCGTTATCAAACATTGCCTCTGCAAGTGCTTTGCATAGTTCAGTTTTACCTACACCAGTTTGACCTAAGAACATAAAACTACCAATAGGTCTATTATTATCTTTAAGTCCAATTCTAGCACGCCTAATTGCTTTACAGACAGCAGTTACAGCCTCATCTTGACCAATTACTCTCTTATGCAAAATTTCTTCAAGTTTTAGTAGTCTATCTCTCTCATTTTCAGTAATCTTAGATACTGGGATTTTAGTCCATTTACTTATAATTGCACACACATCATCACTAGTAACAACTAATTCGTCTGATGAACCAAAAGTGCTTTGCAATTCTTTAATCTTGTCTTGGTTTTCTCTAATTTTATCTCTAAATTCTGATGCTTTTTCAAAGTTTTCAGCAAATAATGCTTCTTTCTTCTCCACCTCATATTTAGCAATCTCTTCCTCAAGCCTACTAATTTCTTCAGGTTTCTTTTTACCTATAACTTTAGCTTTGCTACTTGCTTCATCAATAAGGTCAATAGCCTTGTCAGGAAGGGACCTATCCATAATGTATCTATCACTCAAAGATGCTGCCGCTACAATGGCATCTTCACCAATTTTAACTTTGTGGAATACTTCAAAACTATCTTTAAGCCCTCTTAAAATTTCAATAGTTTGTTCAACTGTTGGAGGATTAACCATTACAGGCTGAAATCTTCTTTCTAATGCTTTATCCTTTTCAATGTATTGTTTATATTCCTCAGTTGTTGTTGCCCCTATAGTCTGAAATTCTCCCCTAGCAAGATATGGTTTTAACATATCGGCAGGATTTACCTCTCCTTTATCTCCTCCCGCTTGAACTAGAGTATGAATTTCATCAATAAACACAATAATATTTTTATTATTAGAAATATAATCAATTAATTGTTTTAATCTTTCCTCCAATTCTCCTC
>JBJEXU010000211.1:0-1729 GCA_051886095.1 Christensenellales bacterium
GAAGACTCATCAACTCAGAAGATATTAGTGTTCTTGTTAATGATTTACTAGAAAATATTCAAGAAGAAAATCCAATAGTAAAGTCCGAGATTTCCCAAGAGCAACCATTTTATGAAACCAATATAAATTATATAAACGAACTAAATTCTTCCCAAGAACAAGCCGTTTTATCTGCCTCAACTGAGGATAGACTAGTCATTCAAGGACCTCCGGGAACCGGTAAATCTCAGACAATTACTAGCCTTATTGCCGACTCTGTTAATAAGGGTAAAAGTGTTCTTATGGTATCTCAGAAAAAAGCCGCCCTTGATGTAATCTATTCAAGGCTTGGTAAACTATCTAACTTTGCTATTATGATAAACGATACCAAAGATAAATCTAATTTCTATAACCAAATGCATAATTTATTTGCTTGCAACAAAGAGAGTTCCTTTGAAATGAAGTACTTTAATGAACTTGCAAGTAATATCGATGAAGATATAAATAAATGCGAGGCTATCGCCTCCAATATTTTCTCTCAAAGAATTAATAATACCGAGATATACAAAATATATTCAAGTAACGAAAATAATTTTTGGCTTACTTGCAAAGACGAAAAACTATTCGATACATATTTTTTACAAACTCAAAACGACCTATGCAAAGTTCCATATGCTGAACTATGCAACATTCATAATAAACTTAACAATGAGGAAAAACTTAAAAATCTAATTGAATATGTTAATATACTTACTAAATATCCATTTGTAGCCGACATCAAGTCTGGTTTAAAATTATTTGATAGAAAACGAATGGAAAAGGAATTCTCCCTTTTTGAAGAGAAACAAAAGAAATTTTTAGAACTAGGTTTCTTTAAAAGACTATTTGGAGCAGGCAAAAGAAAGAGAGAATTTAGTAAATTGTTTAATGAGTTTTTCACCAAGACTCGCTACAAAAATAGCCTTTATAAGAACTTAAATAGATTAATTGAAGGTATTAAAAATTATAGTTATTATGACAGTAATGTTGATATAGTCTCATCATTTAATCAGAACGAGAAGAACTATCTTAAGAGTATATATAATCTATCACTTAATGTGAACGATAATCTTAACACTATCAACAATAATCTTTTAGACTTTATAATATATTGCAATCTTACTGATTTTGAGGGCAAGCACAGAAAAGAAGTCGCAACTATCAACAACTTTGATAAAATTACCAAAAATATTTGTACTAATATGTCAGACAAGATTGACCTTACTAAAGCGAGAATGAAAGACACCCTTGCTAATGCTTTCTATAACGAAATCTTATTGTCAAAAAGATATTTGGAAATTTGTAGACAAATTGAAAGCAATCGTAAATGGAGCGTAAGTAAATTTATGAAGAAGTTCTCATTTGAATTGCTTCGTGGAATTAAAATTTGGCTTATGACTCCTGAGACAGTATCCGAACTGCTACCCCTTGAATATGGTTTATTCGACACACTTATATTTGACGAAGCATCACAAATCTACATTGAGAAAGGTCTACCTTCTATTACTCGTGCTTGTAATGTTGTTGTCGCTGGTGACCATAAACAATTAAGACCTTCTAGTCTTGGTTTTGGAAGAATAGACATTGAAGATGAGGAGTTATTAACAGAAGACAGCGACACTAATGCCGCTCTTGAAGAAGAAAGTCTTCTAGACCTAGCAAGGTTCAAATACCCTTCCGTTCTACTTAATTATCATTATAGAAGTAAATA